>JBCCLV010000121.1:0-9852 GCA_039026695.1 Bacteroidota bacterium | reverse complement strand
CGAGCATCTCGATAGGCTCTGGCCATAGGAGCTTCCTCCGAGAATCCCATTCCTCCATATACTTGCACACCCTGGTCTGCACAATAGTCCAGGACCTCAGATCCTTGTATTTTGATCATGGCGCACTCTACTGCGTACTGTTCCACACCTTTTAGTTTTGCTTCACTGTCGCTGAGGCCTTCTTCTTTGAGCGCAGCAATAAGGTCTTCAATATTTTGTCCTGCCCTGTATGAGGTGGACTCTAAGGCATAGGTCTTAGCAGCCATAGTTGCCAACTTGCTTTTCACAGCACCGAAGCTTGAGATTGGCACTCCAAATTGCCTTCTTTCGTTTGCGTAGGTAGTGGCTTTCGTGGCAAGGTCCTTGCAACCGTTGATGCATCCTCCACCAAGTTTAATTCGACCTACATTCAGCACATTTACCGCAATTTTGAAACCATTTTCACGCTCAGAAAGCTGATTCTCTACCGGGATTTTTAAATCGTTAAAGAACACCTGCCGGGTAGAAGACCCCTTTATGCCTAGCTTCTTTTCTTCATCATTCATGGAGATTCCATCCCAGGTACTCTCAGCAATAAAGGCAGTGAGCTTTTTATCATCATCGATTTTAGCGAAGATGATGAGCAGATCTGCAAATCCTGCATTTGAGATCCACATCTTTTGTCCGTTGATAAGAAAGTGCTTTCCATCTTCCGTGAGCTTAGCTTTTGTTTTTCCACTATTAGCATCGGATCCGGCATCAGGCTCTGTAAGACAATAGCAGGCTTTCCATTCTCCTGAAGCAAGTCTTGGGAGGTACTTTTTCTTTTGCTCATCAGTACCATAGTATAAAATTGGGAGTGTTCCAATTCCAGTATGAGCACCATAGGCTGTGGTAAATGATCCAGCAGAAGCCATAATATCGGCGATGAGCATACCGGTGTTAAAGCTCATACCCAAACCTCCGTACTCTTCAGGTACAGTGACACCAAGCAACCCTAATTCGCCGGCTTTTTCCATGAGACCAGGCATTACACCCTCCTCCATTCGCTCAATGCGATCAGTGTTGGGTAAGATTTCCATTTCAATGAAGTCTTGTGTGGCGGCTGCCATCATCTTCTGCTCTTCAGAGAACTCTTCAGGGATAAAGATATCTTCCGCGGCAGTTTCCTTTATTAAAAATTCTCCGCCCTTAATCGCGCTTTTTTCTAATACTGCTTCCATTGTCTTAAGCTTTTGTGTCTAGTCGTCTTTTGTACATTCAAATACATGTGCTTAGTAAAATACTCTGCATGCATAACAAATGTAGTGATAAAATACTCTGCATGCATAACAAATTTTAACTTTTTAATTTCTTATTTTCTTTCATTTATACTAGCTGCGAAATTTCTCTTTTCGTTATGTAAGCCAGATTATTCCAATGGATTTTTACCAGCTACTGTGGATGGCTTCCAAAAATGCTGGCATTCACTAGCCTTTTGAGACCAGAATGTAGGCTCCCCAATTGTACGGATTAGCGTCAGCTTTTTTAAATTTTTCTCGTGCGGAAAAGAATGCACGACCCGGGTCTTTGACTTCTAGGAGAGTCTGGTAGAAAAGGCGCATAAAATTCATAGCAGCTTGATCGTCAATTTTCACCAAGCTAAGGATTACATTTTGAGAACCTGCTACCAACAGTGCCCGCTGTAGCCCAAATACGCCTTCTCCATTTTGCACTGTTCCCAGGCCTGTCTCGCAAGCTGCAAGTACTACGGCATTGGTTTTGTCCAAGGTTAAGTTCATTGCCTCGTAAGCAGTGAGCCTACCATCTTCGTTGCTACTTCCTTTGCTTAAAAAAATACCGGAGCTGTTCAGCGGATTTTTATGATCAGGATCATCGTCAAAGTATCCGTGCGTAGCTAAATGCAGTATGCCAGGATTAGCTAGTCTCTTGATTCGCTCTTCGGTTGCGTCGCTGTAGTAGTAGGTATCGGTCCTCCATTTTCGCACATCCAGAATATCTGTGATCGCGCTTGCTTCCCGCTCAGCGCCAGGCAATTGATTGAGCGAAAAGTCCAGCTCCAATGCCGAGAAATCTGGATTTCCAAAAATTCTCGCCTCGGTATTGAGATCCTTTTCTTCATAATAAAGCAGGTCTTTGGCGCTGGTTACGTTGGTGATATTGTAGAGATCGGCAATAAAAGTGCTGCGTTCAGGGTCGTAGTAGACTGCAGGATTCATTTTATGATAGATCCCATCAGGGGCGAATTTGATCTCCTTACAAGTTCCAATAGCTGCATCAATTGGTTTCCAAAAAAGCGAGAAGCTGGTCTTATCGAGCACATTGTACCTTAAAGCATTTCTATACCGTGCAAAACCTTTCTCTAAGTCTAATGATTGGGACAACTTCACGGGAACCAGTATTGAATCAGCTTTTATAATCCATGCGATGTAGTTGTACTGATCCTCGAAACCTTGATTGAAGGTGCTATCAGTAAAGTTGACAGAGTAATTTCTAAAGGATATAATATCTACGGTGGCTTCATCCGATTCTAACTTTTTGCTAATCTCCGGCCAGGTATGATAGCTGACTTGATTTTCCTCTGAAAAAACGGAGACGCGTTGTGCAAGCGACTTTTCAATTTGGCTGCATTCATTCTCCAGCTCTGGAATCGAAATCTTTCTTGATACTCGCTCTTCTTGTGTAAGCAGATAGGCTTGGGCCAGATCATATTTTTTGTCTTTCCAAGTATCATAGAGTCGTTGCACCTGCCTATCGTTGCTACTTTCAATCATCCTTCGCATTTTTTCCGAGGCATAGAATAGAATGCCTTTGGTATTGATGAAGTGATTGAAAGCATCCTGCGCGTAGGTGGAATTCACATAGGTATCGGAAAACGCGAGTGAGTTAAAACGCTCGATACTGTACCTCGCATCGTCAAAATACAATTGTCGCTGGCGGTCGGTCAAAACTGGGAAGATATCTTGCATGTGCTTTATTTCCAGTCTGAGCGCCTTATTAAACTGATCCATGGCAGAGATCGTGTCTTTTTCGGTCAAATAGTATACTCCCAGATCGTTGAGGTTCTTGATGTAGGAGGGATGATATTCTCCAAGTGCCTTTTTTCTGATCACGCTGGCTTGCTTCAGTAGTCTTCCAGCAATGGAGGCATTGCCAAGCTCCATATAGGTAAGCGCAACGTTGTTGAGCGAAGTTGCGTATTGCTGATGTTGGTCTCCAAATATGACCTGATCAAGGTCTAGCACGTGTGTATAGATGTTAAGTGCTTCACTTAATCGCCCTTGCTGTTTGTAAATATTGGCAAGGTTACTCAGAGCGCTTGCGTAATCGGGGTTGGTGACTCCAAATAGTGTTTTAAACTCACTTGTACTTTGCTGGAAGCACTCCTCTGCCTTATCCAAGGCTCCTTTTTTCATGTATATGGTTCCCAGATTATTGATCAGATAGGGTCTTGCACTTCTAATATTTTCAGCCATTTCAAGCGCCTGATTCATGTATTGATCGGCAGATTCAAGATCATTTAATCTATGGTAGAGAATGCTGAGACCATTCAGGGTTTCCAGTGCTAAAATTCTGTCATTGGCATACTTCTCCTCTTTTTGTTTCAGATTGTAAAGTAGATAGTTCTCAGAATCGGAATATTCGCCCTGTTCCATTTTTAGGGTTGACAATCTATCGATCGCAATCAGGTATTGAAGCTCGCTGGTCTCTTCTGCCAGTTCGATTGCTTTCATCAGTTCCCTTTCACTTTGGTCCAGGTCTCCGAAGTGCTTGAAAGTAGTGCCTAATTCTACGTGTAAAGCGATGGTGGTAGAATCTGCATTTTCGAGACCATTAATCTGCAGTGCCTTAGAGAGCGCTTCTACGCTTTTGTCAAAATTTCCAACTGCCCTGTGGTAAACTCCCTTCCGGGAAAGCAATCTGATGCGAGCTTCGGGATCATCTCCAAGCGAATTCTGGATAACCTGCTCTGCAAGTCCCAAATATTTTTCCGTTTCTGAAAATTGGCTGATCTCTTGATTGAGGATGGCAAGATTATAGTACGGACCCAGAAGATCCTGGTGAGTAGCTTCTTTCGTCCGCAACTGCTGCGCAATTCCTTTTTTAAGCGTTGATAGACTTTTGGACTTTTCATTGATGTCCCAGAGCAGAAGGCCCAGATTATTGTATGTGGAAGCCAAACCGATTTCTTGTGGGCACCGGGAAGAGTCCAGCTCCGCCAGTAGGGCAGAGGCGTAGAATTTTGCTTTTTGTTGGTTAGAATATTTAAAACGAACTGCGCTATCTAGGTAAACTAAACAGTTTTGAGACAAACAAGGAATGCTTAAAAGCACTGAAATCAGCATTAAGAGATGCTGCCGTCTAAGTTCGTTTAGGCGTGACCTTTTCATCAAATCTAAGATATGGAGAATACAATCAATTTGAACATTCATTAGTTTCAAATACCCTGTTCTCAATGGGTTAAATCAGCCCATGTCTTGTTATGTTTACGAAGTTCACCCAATATTAATCGTGTTATGGATTCCGAAAACTCACTAGATGTTTACCTGGTGGTTGCCCATTTTCAAGACCCCACCCCCTACAAGCCCACCAAGTTAATGGAGGAGGATATGGTTGAAAAACTGGAAAAAATGGGTTTCAAGCCTTATCAAATCAGGATCATGTTTGAAAAGTTCAAGCCTGGAAAGCTTATGCTTGAGATCGAGAATGTTCTTTTGAGTTCGCAGTTAAATCAAAATGCTTCACCTTATGATCGGTTACTGAAATCACTGAAAGATCAATATCGTATTGATTTCAAGAATGATGAGATTACGAATAGAATGAAAGGTGTTTATGACTTGCAGAAGTATGTTCAGCATTTAAAAAGCAACAAAATTCGCTGGACGTACATCAACGTCTATGAGAGTGTATCAAAACTTAAAATCGGTCGGATTTACGCTGATGAGCCAATCCCGAAGCGTATGCTTTAATAGTGTGATATTCGAGCTTCAGCACAAAAATTTCAGTATGCTTTTATTCCAGCTCTGTCTTCTTCTTAATTTGAAGTGCCCGTATGTAAACTCCAGGTCGATTTATCAACACACCTAGCCGGTCAAGCATCTTGGCGAAATAGGAAGGATTCTGATCATCTCTTTTAGGCGTAGAGAAAAACTTGATAATTCGCTTGAGTGTACCTTTCAATAAGGCAATGTATAGCAGGGTGGTCATAAACCAGATAAATACCACATTGAAGGTGTATGTCGGTATTTCAAGATCTCCCACTATTTTAAATGGTGCATAAAAATGCGCTCTTCCGGTTTTGGAGTAGGGTTTCATAAAAATGGGATCCTTCTTTTGAATGAGCTGATCCTCTCCGCGGTACACCATATCCAGTTGGCTTCTGTTTTTCAGTAAGTCCGAGAGAAATTCATTGTGATATTTTTTCTCGAGCGCAATGAATTCCTCTTTTCCCAATTCGCTGGAAAGGGCATTATAGATCGAATCTTTTTGGGCTTGAGCTGCCAAATATCCATTGGCAAAGTACCGTTTTGCGCCTTTTAGATATTCATCTAGTCTTTTTGCAATCGTAGCACTGTAGTAGCGTTCCGTAAGCTGATCGGAATACTGAAATGCTTTGTACTCAAATTCATCGCTGATTCTATTTACTTCGGTTGCCAGGATATTAAGTTCATTTCTTGATGTGCCCCAATTCGCACTATCCGCTAATAGTCCCCTATTCATAGATATAAGCTCTGGCACCAGGAATGAGCGATAAGCTGAATTGACACTAATGTCTCTATTGGCGTCAAAAAAATACTTTTCATAGTCATTGTATCTAAACTGCGCCACTGTTAAGGCTTCATATGCCCACCGGGAAGCCATCAAATCACCCACAATAGGGACATTTTTTTGATTGCTAATGCTGTGATGAAGCTCATCAAATTTGATCATGGCGCCTCCGAGTAGTAGTTGTGGAACCAGAATGAAGGGGATCAAAATGTAAATATTTACTACGGAATTGAGCGCAGAAGAAATATTGAGACCCACAAGATTTGCAAAACAGGAGACAGTGAAAAGCACGCCCCAGTAGTACCAGGTCATGCCGTGGATTTCCAAGATAAAGTTTCCTATTACTACAAAAGAAAGAGATTGAAAGGCAGACAGGACAAAAAGAAATAGGAGCTTAGAATTCAAATAGGCAAATCTGGAAAGGTTGAGAAAGGACTCCCTTTCTAGAATCTGTCGATCCTTGTAGATTTCCTGGGCGCTTACTGTAAGGCCCATAAATAGGGATACTACAATCGACATAAACAAATACACCGGTAAGTTGATGTTTTCTGAGAAGGCGTAGTTTTTTTCGGGTGAGTACTTTGAGAAGTATCCTAAGATAAAAGCCAGCACCGGAGCTTCTAGTAGATTGATTAGTATGTATTGCTTATTAGCAATCTTGGAAATGAAGTTCCGTTCGCTAAATATCCTGAATTGCTCCCAAAATCCCGGAATCCTGAAGTTAGTAGGGGGAAGGGTGGTTTCATACTTAAGCTTATTGAGTTTAGGTTTTATGTTTTCCTGGTATTTCTGATACCAAAGCGATGGTGTTACCCTCCTCCGTTGAGTTGATCTCCCATTTTCATCAATTTCTCTTGCCTCAATGATTTCCAGAATTTGCTCTGGGATTACATTGCCGCATCTCGGACACTCACTTTCTGCTGCATTCACCTGTGTATTCATGGTCTTGAAGTAAACCACAGCGTCAATGGGGTTTCCATTATAGATCGGGTAGCCACCTTTATCAAGAATCCAGAGCTTGTCGAAGAGCTTAAATATTTCCGAAGATGGTTGATGGATAATCACTACCACTAGCTTGCCCTTCCTTGCAAGGTCTTTCAGTAGTAGCATCATCTTTTGCGAATCCATCGAGGACAATCCCGAGGTAGGCTCGTCCACAAAAAGTATCGATGGCTCTCGCATGAGCTCCAAAGCAATATTTAGCCGCTTTCTCTGCCCGCCCGATATGGTTTTATTAAGTGGATCTCCCACTTTTAGATTTTGAATGTCATCAAGATCCAGGTCTTGGATGATCTTCTGGACTGTGCGTTCAGTAAGTTCATCCGAGAAATCACTAAAGCAGATCTGCGCATTATAATAAAGGTTTTGATAAACTGTAAGCTCCTCAAAGAGTAGATCGTCCTGGGGAACATAGCCAATTACTCCCTCGGTGGATGCTTGCTCTAAAGAAAATCCATTGATATGCAACCTGCCATTTTTTGCGGAAATTTTTCCGTTCAGGATGTTCATCAAGGTGCTTTTTCCTGTTCCGCTACCTCCCATGATCCCAATGAGCCTACCTGAATCTTCTGAAAATGAAAATGGTTTCAGGCCATTGCTACTGTTTTTAAAAGTGAAGTCAATTTCTTCACCAGCTAATACTACCCGGGTATTTGATTTATCCAGAATGAATTGCTTTGTCACATCAGATTCGTAGATAGAATCAATGTTTGGGCCTTTGATGATGGAGCCGGGCTTGAGAATGTAGGATTTTGCAGGAATAATCTTCGAGCCTTCTAGAAAGAGGTTTAAAGGGCCATCATAGCGGAAAATGAACCGATCTACACTTGTGAGGTAAAGGATCAAAATTCTACCAAAGAGATTATCGATAAAGAGGTGTCTGGGCTGATTGGCCGCCTTCTTTTTGCGAATAATCCATGCCATTTCCTCCGGCCATTCTGTACGTTTATTATCCACAATCAGGATCCTGTGCTTGTCCAAATCAGCACTCTCCGGACGTAGGATAAAGTGTTTCAGATTGGTCACATCGTCACGATCAAGGTTGAAATTCAGCGCAACGAGTGCGGCAAACTCTTCCTCCTTTTCGGTGATTTTTTTATCCGCACGGATGAGCTCCATGAGCTGCATGAATACAATTAGGCGCTCCGATCGGTGTAGCTCTTTGTTTAGCTGATTGCAGATTTTTGCAATTTGCAAAATGCTGGTGCTATCTATACTTATTCCTTCCTCAGTGGAAGATACAGGCTGGCTGTTGTAGAAGTTGAGGTAGTCATAGAAGAGTTTAATGTACTCTTCAGTAAGCGTATCGTTATTTAAATTTTTTTGTAGGTATGGACGAATGATCAACTCGCCTGCATCTACGAGCTCTGTATCTTCTTTTGCGCTTTCTATAATCGCAAAAAGATGAACCAACGCATTGATTATTGATTCTGTCATGCTTTCAAAAATGAAAAAGCCTTAACGGTCAGTTAAGGCCCTAAAATACTTCGTTGCATAAGTTTAATTAACTAATGAACGGTATTTTTTGCAGATGAAACGAAAAAGCTTAAAATTTTAATCTGACTGGTCAATCGCTCTCGACTTATCCCACGATGAGGTTTCTCATATCTGCTACGCCGGTGGAAATGTCTGAAAACTGTCCCTCCGTCATCTCTGTGTCATCACCCAACTGGTCAAAGACAAGTTGGATATACCGAAGATTTGGTAAGATTTTACTTACGTTATCATCATCACTGAATTTTTCCATAAGTTCAACCAGTTTAGCCACCTGTTCTTTCTGATTGGCCAATACGGCCATTAATTCTCCCTTATTCTCGCTCATTTTCACCAATTCACAGGTGATATGCAGTCCTTCAATCACACTGCCTCCAATCACCAGGATAGAAGTTTTTTCTTCGCCATTTTGATTAAGGTAATTGTAGGTGTCATAGAAAGATTCTGTAACGATGAAAATCAGCGAATCAATGTTCTCGAGATTCGTTTCGATACGATCGGCCATTGTAGCATTAAAAGCGGAAGTAATGTTTAAGTCATCAATTAGCTTCTTGCTGGCTTCTAAAAAGTCGATTGTTTCCTGCGTTTTCTCAAACGTGGCTGCATAGCTTAAATCCGCACCATAAACTCCAAGATTAGCGGCTTTTTGCCACGTGGCAATATACTCTTCCACATTTTCAGCATCGTTTACTACATCTGAAGAGTATGCTGTGTTGGCATTATTGAGCATTTGCGAAACTTCGAAAGCAGTGGGGAGAGGGTAGGTGAATTCCTCCTCTACAAAAGTCTCAATCTCTTCCTTTTTTTCACTTTTTGCTTCCTCCTTGCTGGAGGAAGTTACGCATGAACTGAAAGCTAGTAGTGATACACCAAGTAAACTGAATCCAATTTTTCTTACCATTTGTTTCTGTTTTTATTTTTTAAAGTGCTAGTTGATGCTGGTTTGAGCGCTTTGTCATTCACTCGTATTTAGACCAAACTGAGATTTATGCCATGCTCGCTCATGCAAGTAGTAAAACAACATTTTTAACACGCTTTCTACCAAGGCAATCCCAGACGCCTTTTCAATAGCCCCTGGCTCGTTTTTGAAAAATATAAGAGCTAGAATAAAAGTAGTCAATGATGCTAAAACCCTCCATGTCAATGTTTTGTAGAGGTGCCGAAGTGAACTCCTGATCTTCAATTTCACAGAAAACCAGATACGCTCGTGGTAGTAATAGATGATCATTTTTGTAATTGCCTCAAATAAAGCAACCCATGAAGCTTTTTCTGTAGCATTGGGATCATCTCTAAAAAAAATGAGTGTCAAAATAAACGTTGTGCCTGTAGCTATTATTCGCCAGGTGATCGTTTTGGCAATATGTCTTTTTCTGCTGCCTTGCATAAAGTGTTGGCAAAACTAAGCTGAAAATCCATTTATGTCCATTGGCCGCCCATTATTAGAATTTTGCTAATTATCCGGTTTTTTTCTGCCTGTTTCTTAGCTAAGAGCGCGCAATGTCCTTTTTGATTTGTGTGAATGAAAATAGATTAAACAAAATGCATCAATTACTTTTACTATGAACAAATAAAGGTTTAACTGATCCAAATGACTTAATCGTTAATAATTTG
>JBCCLV010000120.1:0-10007 GCA_039026695.1 Bacteroidota bacterium | reverse complement strand
CGGCGAACAATAACATCCCTTCAGATTCAATACCCATGATTTTTCTAGGCGCCAAATTGGCCATTACTACCACTTTCTTGCCCAACATCTCCTCGGGGCTGAAGTATTTTGCGACACCACTCAAGATGGTACGAGTCTCTATGCCTAAATCCACTGAAAACTGTAGAAGCTTACTAGACTTTTCTACTTTTTGGGCCGTCTTGATTTCTCCAACTCGTAGGTCCATTTTCATAAAGTCATCAAAAACGACTTCCGACTTTATCTCAGGAGCTGTAATCTGCTCATTTTCGTGCTCATTCATCTTCTTTGTATTCAATAATTTATCTACTTGTTGTTGGATTGCTTCATCCTCGATTTTTTCAAAAAGTAGGGTTGGTTTGTTTAATTGATGTCCCTCGCTCAATAAATCAGCAGCTCCGGCACGTTCCCAAGTCCAGCCAGGTATATTTAAAATACCACACAGTTTGTCAGCTGTAAAAGGAAGAAAAGGCTTAGAAAGAATAGAAAGATTGGTACAGATCTGGAGTGCAGTATTTAAAATCGTGCCCACCCGTTCCTGATCCTCTTTTATCACCTTCCAAGGCTCGGTATCCGCCAGGTATTTGTTCCCTGCTCTTGCAAGGTCCATAAACTGAAATAATGCATCACGAAATTTAAATTGATCTAACGCTTCAGCAATTTTTGCCGGTGCGGATTTTGCCACACCAAGTGCCTCCAGGTCTATGGGTTGCAACTCTCCTACTTTAGGTACCACCCCCTCAAAATACTTATGAGCCAGTACCAATGCTCGATTGATAAAGTTGCCCAATACACCCACCAGTTCGCTGTTATTTCTGGTTTGAAAATCCTTCCAGGTAAAGTCATTGTCCTTCGTCTCGGGAGCATTTGCGGTCAGTACATATCTTAAAATATCCTGCTTATCAGGAAAATCAGCTAAATATTCATGAAGCCAGACTGCCCAATTTCGGGAAGTAGAGATCTTGTTGTTCTCTAGATTCAAGAATTCATTGGCAGGTACATTGTCCGGTAAAATGTAGCTCCCTTCCGCTTTCAGTAAAGTAGGAAAAATGATGCAATGGAAAACGATATTGTCCTTTCCTATAAAATGTAGCAAGCGGGTATCCTCTCGCTTCCAGTAGTCTTCCCAGTTTTTTCCGTGATCGCTTGCCCACTGCTTTGTGGCAGATATATAGCCAATGGGTGCGTCAAACCATACGTAAAGCACCTTTCCTTTATTTCCTTCCAGAGGAACCGGGATACCCCAGCTAAGGTCACGCGTCATTGGCCTGGCTCGTAGGCCTCCGTCTATCCAGCTTTTGCATTGCCCGTAAACATTGGGCTTCCACTCCTGATGCCCTTCCAGCAACCATTTTTTCAGCCAGGGCTCGTACTCACCCAATGGCAGGTACCAGTGCTTGGTTTCTTTCATTATGGGGGTCTCACCACTAAGCATAGATTGCGGAGATTCCAGCTCCGAAGGACTTAAAGTAGAGCCACAATTTTCGCATTGGTCGCCGTAGGCATCAGGGAATCCGCATACCGGACAGGTGCCCTTGATGTACCGATCTGCCAAAAACTGTTTCTCCTTGGCATCAAAAAATTGCTCGGAGCTTTGCAACTGAAATTTGCCCTCTTTCTCCATTTTCTGAAAAAACTCGGAGGCGGTTTCGTGATGCAGCTTCGAAGAGGTGCGATGATAAATATCAAAGCTGATCCCAAACTCCTGGAATGTGCTTTTTATTTGATTGTGATAGTAGTCAACCACCTCCTGCGGTGATTTCCCATCCTTGCGTGCTCGCAACTCTATTGCCACGCCATGTTCATCCGATCCACAGACCCAGACTACATCTTCTCCTTTACTCCGTAGATACCTTGCATAAATATCGGCGGGTACATAAACACCTGCGAGGTGACCAATGTGAATGGGGCCATTGGCGTAGGGTAAGGCTGAGGTAATGGTATGCCTGCTGTACTTTTTTGTCATTTTTTGGGAAAACAGTCTTACAAAAATAAGTCTGCAAGGATCGACAAAGCCGCTAATAGTGCGAAATGAAATGGAGTTTATTCTCTATTTGCTGATCAATGTGTACCACCCGGCATCATTCTGATTACAATGAAGTAAAGGAACTTAATATCTAAAGAAGACTATCAATCGACTGAATTGGGATATCAAGGTAGATATGCATGTTTTGTCAAGAAAATGAAATTGGAATATCTAATTTTGCGCTTCACTTAATAATCAGATGCAAGAAATTAGGAATATCGCCATCATTGCTCACGTAGATCACGGAAAGACCACATTGGTTGACAAGATCATTTATGCCACGCAGGAGTTTCGTGAAAATGAGGAAAAAGGAGAACTCATTTTGGACAACAATGATCTGGAAAGAGAGCGCGGTATTACCATTCTTTCCAAAAATGTAGCTGCTGAATACAAAGGAGTGAAGATCAACATCATTGATACACCGGGTCACGCTGACTTTGGAGGTGAAGTAGAGCGTGTACTAAAGATGGCAGATGGCGTGATCCTTCTAGTAGATGCTTTTGAAGGTCCAATGCCACAAACCCGATTTGTGCTAGGCAAGGCTTTAGGACTGGGCCTAACTCCAATTGTGGTTGTCAATAAAGTAGACAAGGAGAATTGCAGACCGGATGAAGTCCATGAGCAAGTATTTGATCTAATGTTTTCATTGGACGCCACTGAAGAACAGCTGGATTTTCAAACACTCTATGGATCTAGTAAACAGGGATGGTTTGGCGAAGACTGGCAAAAACCCACAGACAACATTGCACCACTATTAGATAAAATTATCGAGGTGATCCCTCCCGCTCCGTACAAAGAGGGTGTTCCTGCCATGCAGATCACCTCACTAGACTTTTCCTCTTTTACAGGCAGAATCGCCATTGGTCGCGTTTTTCAGGGCACGCTAAAAGAAGGAGCTCAAATAGGTATATCCAAAAAAGACGGCTCCCTGAAAAAGGTGAAAATCAAGGAATTACATCTGTTTGAGGGTCTCGGAAAGAAAAAGGTAAGCGAAGTAAGAGCTGGCGACATCTGCGCCATTACGGGTATAGAAGATTTTGAGATTGGGGATACGATCACCGATTTCGAGTCACCCGAGGTTTTGCCTAGGATAGCCATTGATGAGCCTACTATGAGCATGATGTTCTCGATCAATGACTCCCCGTTTTTCGGGAAGGAAGGCAAGTTTGTTACCTCAAGGCATCTGCGCGACCGGCTGATGAAAGAACTAGAAAAAAACCTTGCCTTGCGGGTGGAGGAGACGGGTACGGAAGATAAGTTTCTGGTTTATGGTCGAGGTGTATTACACCTTTCGGTTCTGATAGAAACTATGAGAAGGGAAGGCTATGAGCTACAGGTGGGCCAGCCGCAGGTGCTTTTCAAAGAAAAAGAAGGGCAAAAACTTGAGCCCATCGAGCAATTGGTTATTGACGTTCCGGATGATTTTTCCGGAAAGGTGATTGAGATGGTGACACAGCGCAAAGGAGAACTGAAGGTCATGGAGCCTAAAGGATCAATCCAGCACTTGGAATTTGAAATTCCTTCCCGAGGCTTGATTGGACTTAGAAACAACATGCTCACCGCAACAGCTGGTGAAGCAGTGATGACCCACCGTCTCCAAGACTATCAGCCTTTTAAAGGTGCAATACCAGGTCGGATCAATGGATCTCTCATCTCGATGGAAAATGGTCCTGGGACCCCTTACTCTATTGATAAATTGCAAGACCGTGGCGTTTTCTTTATCGATCCAAATGTAGATGTCTATACCGGTCAAGTGATTGGTGAGCACAGCCGTGACAATGACTTGGTGGTGAACATCCAGAAAGGTAAAAAGCTTACTAATATGCGTGCTTCCGGGTCCGACAATAACGTTCGAATCGCTCCAGCCAAAAGATTCAGCCTTGAAGAGGCACTTGAGTATATACAAAAAGATGAATATGTGGAGGTTACCCCAAAATCATTGAGAATGAGGAAAATCTACCTTGACGAAAATCAGCGAAAGCGAATGGCAAATGCAGAAGCTTCGTTTTGAAGGATCGTTAAGTTGACTTCTGCACAAGTATTTACTCGTTTCGTGCCTCCCGAAGCTGTTCAGTATTGTGACCAGCTTTATCAGCAGTTGAACTTCGAATTCAAAGTAAAAAAATCAAGACAAACCAAACTCGGAGACTACAGATACAACTTCCGTACAGGACAAAAGACCATTACGGTCAATAACGACCTTAATCCATATGCTTTTCTAATCACCTACCTCCACGAGGTGGCCCATTTAATGGCATTTAAGCAATATGGCAGAAACATAAAGCCACACGGCGGGGAATGGAAGCAGTGCTTTAGAGAAATCGCTTTTCCCATTCTCAACCCTAGGGTGCTGCCTGAACCAGTAGATCAAGCATTAAAAAACTACCTGGCTAATCCAAAAGCTTCCAGTTGTGCAGATCCGAAACTGTACAGGGTCCTCAGACAATTTGACCAAAAGCAAGGGGCTTTTCTGCTAAGCTCGGTATCAGAAGGAGAGCTTTTCTGCTTTCAAGGGGTACAATATCGAAAGCTGAAAAAGAAAAGAACGCGTTCAATTTGTGTGCGGATAGATACAAAAAAGAAATACTTGATTGCTGAACTGGCAGAAGTTTCAAAATCCAATCCTGAGCCCTTAAGCCCATGAAATTTCCCACAGTCCGATAGGAAGCAACCAACCATTTTAGAAGCACATTTGGCACACCCTACGTATTTAAATCAGTAGAGGTTATATTCATAGCGGCAAAGCAACCCTAACCAAGCCGATCCATGTCCAATATTATCGCTGTATATAATTTCAAAGGTGGTGTAGGAAAAACCAGCACTACATTGAATCTTGCTCACAGCTGGTCAAAAGCCTATAAAGTCCTTGTAATCGACTGTGATCCTCAGTGCAACCTCAGTCAGAGTCTATACAATAAGAATGAAAAAGCAGACGAGCACAACTTGTATCTCTTAACCAGCAAATTTCTTCACAACAGTATTCCTGAGATCATCCCACTTAAGATCAATCCCTACCTGGATCTGATCCATGGTGATTTTCGCATGAACTCTCTTGAATCGAACAACCAATTCATCTCTTTTGGACAGACCATCACTTACGGGTTACTATCCACCGTTAGAAACAAATATGACCTCATCCTTTTGGATTTTCCTACGCATTTTGGTGTGACGGTAAAGTCATTCATCGCCAATATTGACAGTATACTCATACCTGCCATCCCGGATTCTTTCTCTAATTCCGGCTTCAAGCAGTTACTTACTTACCTGGCCGAAATACAAAAAGAAAAGCCTATTGACATTCTTGGAATCTTCTTTAACCAGTTCAAGAAGAATACCCTTTATCACCAGGAGATTGTTGAAAAAGCTGAAAAAGAGCTCGGAACGCTCCTACTCAAGCAAAAAGTGAGAGAATCTGTGCGGGTAAGTGAGGCACATGAGACCAATAAATCTATCTATGCCCTTACCGATGAGCGAAGTAATGTGGCGACTGATTTCATGAAGCTGAGTGAAGAGGTCATCGGAAGGTTAAATACTTACGATGTAAACACCGCACTGGAGAAAATTAATTCGAAATCAACATCAAAATAGGGGGAGAAGCTAGCAGGCGAGTCGGCGCTGGATGAGGCTATCCACCACCTGGTAAAATTTCTGAGGGGTCAGCGTACGCCACTGCTCAATCACCAGGCTACCTGACATGTTGATGTAATTGTCAATATTGTACTGGCACATCTCTTCAATCACAAAATCCTTAAAGTTGATCCCTGCGATCCACCCTACGCCAATGCCAGGCTGCACTTCTTCCACCTCCTCAAACCACTCTTCATAGTAGCAGTCATCGCTCCCGTGAAAGTTCATCACATTTTCTCCTATAAGTGCAAATTTGTTGATCCCATTTGCGGCAAGGTGCTCCACAATGTTCCTTTTAAGCTGCATGATGTCATTATTGATCGCGTCATTCCACTCTCCGATCAGTTCAATCACGGCAAAACCTAAATCGTAATCCGCATAAATGATCTTGATGTAGAGTGTCTCAGAACCAAAAAAGTCCCAGGCAGGGTCGATGTAGTAACCATAGATGGTTGTGGAATACAAGTCGTAGTTGTACTCCATACCGCTAAAAGGAGAGCGATCATCATAGCTGGAATTGTAATATTGATTCCAGCGCTCGTAGGGTCTCAACGTATGCACTCAGTAAATGTACTTCGGGAAGTTTTGAAACAAAAAACCCCGACCATTTTGGCCAGGGTTTGCGATTAAAAAATTAAAGAGATCAGTCGGTCTCATATACCCTCACTGTACCATCATCTTCAGAGGAGACCACCAAAAGACTCTTGCTGTTTGGACTTTGAGAAGCTGGTATAAAAACCAGACCTTCAGGAGCATCTCCAGTCTCAATCATTGTGATATAACTCGGTGCTGATGGGTTGGTCACTTCATAAACGGCTACTGCATCTACTCTTTCCAAACCAATAAAAGCGAACGATCGGTCTCCGTAGCTTCCAACGATTACAGATTCAGGTTCTACGCCTTTATCATCACTTCTACCATCACTGTAAATACCAAGGTTGTTGGCTAAAACATCTAGCTCATTTCCACTATCAAATACCAGAGATCCATCTGTACCCCAAATGGAAAATGACCTTGCCCCGTAAGAATACAAAGCATCGTAATCACCATCTCCATCTGTATCACCAAGATCAAGCATTACGTTAAGCCGACCGTAGTTTTCGTCTTGCTGCACTGCTGCATCACTGAAAACTCCGGCATCAAGCATTATATCTGCAGCTCTGGATTCTCCGACAAATCCATCATAATCTCTTGCATCACCTTCGTTTGCGGTGATTAGATACTCAGTACCTCCTGTAGTGTAAGTAGCAATAGCGTCTGGCTGATAGGTTCCAAACAAAGGAAAATTTACATTGCTCCTAAAAGCAACAATTCCATCTGCGTTGCTGGGATCTATGGCATTTTCTGCTTTGGTGTAATCCTTAAATCCTAGCGGCGCAATCGCTGTTACCGTTGCGTCTTCGATATCCACAATCGCTACGCCATTATTCTCTTGCAAAGTGACGTAAGCTGTTTCAGAATCCGCCGAAATAGAGATGTACTCAGGCTCTAGGTCTTGCGCTAATGAAGCATTCGGACCGAAAACCCTGAGACCGTCCATTTCCAGTTCAGCTTCCTTGTCATTAAAGGAAGTAAAAGTAGCTGTTCCCGACAGGGAAGGTGCTCCTGATGGCACGCCATCGTCATCTAGCGGAACGCTGATAATAGATACAGATCCTTCAGGATCAACTGTGTAGTCATCGCTGGGTTCTCCCTCATTGGCCACAAGTATCCATTCACCATCTGGTGAAAATGTGACCATATCTGGCAAAGCACCCACACTTATCACTGTTGGCGCTGCAGTGAGCGTGCTTGTATTGTAAACCAAAACGCTACCATTGTCTTGGGCTGTATTTGCTTCTACTGCTACCGCTAAGAGGCCGGAAGCCGCTGCAACACTATTAGCGCCACCTCCAAAAGAAGCAAGCTCAATTGAGGTGACCAATGAAATGCTTGAAGGATCAGAAAAGTCGATCACATCAATTCGATTATTCCCGGCCACATCGTCATTATTAACTACAAAGAGCTGCATAGTAGCTGTATCGTAAGCAGAAATCTCCGCTGCACCTTCACCGTCGCCCAGATCAATCAAGTCGATCTCTGAAAAGGTAGAGGGGTTTTCATCGGTCTTGATCGTAAAAGTTGTGCTTGAAGTATTCCCCTCCGCGTCTGTGAGAACAAAAACAACCTCTATATCGGAACCAATGGTTGTACCAGTCGGTACCGTAAAGTCAAAATCTACAGAAGCCTGTGTTTCGCCGATGATCTCATCGTCCAAAGTTACTGCGACACCATTTGCAGTTAAAGCACTAATACCAAGTGCGGATCTCAGCTCCAGCGCGATGCTGATGGTCTCGCCAATAAATCCTACTGCATCAGTGTTTTCCGTAAGTCTCACAGAAACAAAGGACGGGTTAGGATCTGCTAGTGCATCATCCTCTTGGCAACTTACGAAAATGATAAGCGAGGCAAAAGCGACCAGTCCTATTTTAAAAATATTTTTCATTTTATTCAAATTTGAAATTATAAGTAGAAGCCAGCTTAATTGAAGATGTACCTAATACCGATCTGCATCTGCCATCTTGAGCTTAAGAAACCTGAATCGTCAAAATCTCCATAAGAAGCCCTATTAGGTTCATCATTATTAAAAGGCGAGAATGAATATGTAGGGATGTTAGAGTTGTCCTGCAATCCTTCAAACTCAAGCAACTCATAGCTAAAGGGCCTTCCATATCTCTTACCCCAATTCTTGTTAAGAAAGTTGGTAAAATTGAAAATATCAAAGGAAAACTGAAGCGTATTTCTCTTTCCATTCGCCATCTTCAAGTAAAAATCCTGCAGGAATCGCAGATCAATGATGTTTGTGAAAGGAGCTCTGTTTTCGTTCGCTTTGGCATACTGTCCTCTGTTGTCTCTTAGGTAGGGATCATTCTCAATGAAGGCGTCCAAAAGCTCCCATTGTTGATCAGCAGTTAAGTCATTATCCACCAGTACGATCTCATCTTGTGAAGCAGGGATATAAATCAATGCTCTATTCCTCGAATCCTCGTTCTGAATGTTTTGACCATTTCCATAAACGTAACTAAAGGGTCTTCCAGATTGGCCTTCGTAGATCAAGCAAAGCTGGGAAGACATGAAGCCAGCATACTCTCTCTTGTATGAAACATTGGCCAATATTCTATGCCCTTGAGAAAAGCTAGATCTTTGTAGTTCGTCAAATCCGTTTCTGCCGTCTACCGTGTAGATCCCTCTCCACTGGGATGAGTTCTGTGATGAGGTTCCATCGTATACAGAAAAAGCATCACCATAGGAGTAAGCAAACATTCCACTAAACTCGTTATCAAGTGGTTTTGTAACACTCGCTGTGAAATTGTAGGAGTATCCTTTGTTGGTATTATCTCCTAAGATGATTCTGCCGTATGTACCGTCAATGGGATCTCTCCTATTAAATAAATTTCTATCATCCGGTGTTCCTTCGAGGTTTCCTGTAGCACCTTTGATATTTACGTTTTGATAACTCACTTGATTTATTGTTCCAGTATAGAGTCCTTCTAGCGTACCGATCATGCCCCAAGGCAGTTTTTGATCAATTGCAAGGTTTGCTTTCCATACTTGGGGAATCTTAAAGTCATCCACAAACAAATCGATATCTCCTGAGGGTGAAATATTATTAGGGTCTATTTCACCCGGGGGCTGTTGATCAAACGGTTGCAATAGCAGATCATCATCAGATAGCTGGAAGTCTAACACAGTACCTCTATTAGCTCCATTATTATTGTATGCACCTCCTGGCCAGACCAAGGGTATTCTAGAGGTAAAAATTCCCCATCCGCCCCGTATCTGAGTTGACTGATCTCCATTGAGATCGTAGTTGAAGCCAAACCTGGGAGATATATAAATCTGGGGCTCAATAAAATTCCCAGTACTAGCACCTTTCAAGTCATAGCCCTCAGCTTCAATAAGCGGGATGGTTGTGGTATTAAACGCATCATTGGAAGGTGTATCATCAAAAGTGGATAAGTCTCCCCTTAATCCAAATGTTAACCTCAGCCTGTCGTTGGCCTGAAACTCATCTTGAATATAAAATCCATATTGTGCACCCCTAAATTCTACTCCAGCAATGGACTCATCTCCGATTACATTATCTCTCAATGAATAGGACCTGATGTAGTCGTCGGCTGGTACAGTTCCTGTTAAGAAGTCTGCCAAATTAGATCCATTGATAGGATCAGGTCTTTCCCATCCATAGTCACCGAAATTAAATGGTATAAAAAGGTTTTTTGTTCTGTAAAGCTCTACGTTAGCCCCGATGGTAAAAGTATGCCGACCTGCATAGTACTCAACGTTATTGTTGATT
>JBCCLV010000119.1:0-10766 GCA_039026695.1 Bacteroidota bacterium | reverse complement strand
GTTCCAGAATTTGGCTTTTTCACGCTCGCTCAATGCGGGAAAATACTGCTGAATGAAGCCTTTATAGTTTTCTAAAACCAACTCCATTTCGTTTTGCGAGTCCAAGCTAAGCAAAACCTATTTTATGCAGGAGCGCTATAAGGACTCGCAAAACGAAATGGAGTTGGTTTTAGAAAACTATAAAGGCTTCATTCAGCAGTATTTTCCCGCATTGAGCGAGCGTGAAAAAGCCAAATTCTGGAACACCATTAAAGAAGACTATGAATTTTACAACACCTTAATAATCAGCCGTAACAGGACCAAGAAGTACATCGGTGAGCTATACAACAATGCCTTGCTTACGAAAGCGCTCTTGCTAAATTCCTCAATAAAAGTACGCCAACGCATTTTGAACAGCGGAGACGAGGCGCTTATTGAGCTCTATAGCGAGTGGATAGAAAACAAAGAGCTGTTGACTGCTGCACTATCTATGAGTGCCGAGGACTTGGCAGAAAATAAGATCAATACAGAAGCACTAGAATCGAGCGTAGAGCTTTTGGAGAAAAACATTAGCCTGAAGTCTGAAATTTTCAAGGAAAGTACAGAAGCAGAGGCCATTACCTGGGATAAGGTAAGAGAAGCACTTGGGGAAAATGAAGTAGCAATTGAGATGGTCCGCTTTCGGTATTTCGATCATGACTTTACCGACAAGATCATGTATGCGCTTTTATACATCAAAGGAACGAAACGTGCTGAGCCGGAGATGATCCTGCTTGAAAATGGGCAGGAGCTAGAAAGCAGGTACCTTAAATTTTACAGAAACAGTATCAAGTACAAAATCGATGATAAATACTCTTATGAGCAATACTGGAAGCCAATTGGAGAGACACTGGGGACGGTAGCTTCTTTATACATTTCTCCTGATGGTGTTTATAACCAAATTAATCTAGAGGCCATTCCCACTCCAGATGGCAGGTATGTGCTGGATAATTCCAACATTATCCTCATTAGTAACACCAAAGACCTTTGGTACAATAAGGTAAAGTCCAAGGGTATCACAGAAAAACAGTACGCCATGATGTTTGGCAATCCACTATTCTACAGGGCCACTCAGCCCGGAAAACCACTTGCCACATCAGGACTCACACGATCCACCGCAGAGGTAGTAACGCCACTGCCAGGTACCAAGAGAGAAATTGATGAACTAGACGATTTGCTGGACAGGAAAGGATGGGAGACAGAAAAATACACCGAAGAACAAGCCGATGAAGCACAAATAAAAAAAGTGACAAACCCTCGTATCTTTCATGTGGCGACCCACGGATTCTTCAAAGAAGAAAAAAAGGTGGCTAAACTTGATCAAGAGTTTAACGAGACCGCCGCCTATGAGAATCCTTTGTTGAAAACTGGCCTACTGTTATCAGGGGCCGGCGATATCCTGAATCAAACACAATTTAATTACAACGTAGACAATGGTATCCTTACAGCTTACGAGGCGATGAACCTGAATTTGGACCAGACGGACTTGGTTGTGCTTTCTGCTTGTGAAACAGGGCTAGGCGAAATTGAGGCGGGTGAAGGAGTTTATGGATTGCAGCGAGCCTTTTTAGTAGCCGGCGCAAGAACGATTGTGATGTCACTTTTCAAAGTCAGCGATGATGCAACGCAGCAACTTATGTTGAAATTTTATCGGAAGTGGATTGAGACTGGCGATAAACGAGCAGCCTTCATTGAAGCCAAAAAAGAGATCCGTGTAGAATATAAGGATCCTATTTATTGGGGACCTTTTGTGATGATTGGTTTGGATTAATACAACCAAGATATAAGAACCTTGGTCTTAAGAGCGTTGGACAAGCAAAATCCTAAATCTTGAATGATGCTAATCACAAAATCTCGCCTATTACTTACAATCTCTATTTTTTTGGTCGCGGCTTTTGTATCCTGCGATGGACTTGAAGAAGTTAAAATTACTTACACGGAAGCCAATGCGATATATGGTGACTTAGAAGCCATTCGAAATACTCCGTTGAATGCCGCCCCTCGATCAATATCCAATGCCGGAAAGATATTTATGACCGATCAGATTTTACTGATTGGTGAAGAAAGCGAAGGGATTCATGTTTACGACAACAGCGACCCATCCTTACCCACTCCCATCCTATTCATGCAGATCCCTAGAAATAGAGAGTTTTTTATTTCAGAAGATTTCATTTACGCTGAGAGTGTATATGACATGCTAAAGATAGATTTCAGCGATCCACAGAACCCAAGGATTAATACACGTATACCTTTCGCATTTGGCGAGGAGCTTACCAATGGGCAGGGTGAGACGCTCATTGGATTTAACTATGAGCTTGTAACCCGTGAAATTGACAAAGAAGACGATCTTTTTAATTATCTCAGCTTGAATGATAATTTCGCCTACTATGACTTTTCTCAGCGCCTAATTCCCCCCTCTGCAGTTCCGGCCTCATTTTCGGGAAGTAGTGGAGGTCAAATCGGGTCTATCAACAAAATTGCTGTTCAAGACGGTCACCTATATACAGTAAGTAGGTCACAACTGAGTGTTTATCAAACAGCACCTTTTACCCAACTGATGCGGGAGAATGTAGGGAGCAACCTAGAAACGGTTTATCCATTTAACAACCGGTTATTTATTGGGACCAATAATTCTGTAGAAATATTTAATGTAGAGGACCCAGCTCAACCGCAATACGAATCTTCTTATTGGCATGCGACTTCTTGCGATCCGGTCTTGCCTGTAAGTGAGGAAACCGCCTATGCAACCCTGCGTACTGGAGATTTTGCAGCTTGTCCTGGGGACATTAATGCGTTAATTGTTCTTGGACTCTCACATCAAAGAGGTGATGTCCGAGAAATACAGGAAATTCCAATGGAGAGTCCCTACGGACTTACCATGATCGATAACCTTTTATATGTGGGTGAAGGAGAAAATGGTCTCAAGATTTTTGATGCAGCCTCTGAGCAGAATCTGCGCTTGATTAAGCACGATAAGAACATTAAAGCATATGATGTTTTACCCCACCCCTCTCGGGCCAATTACCTTCTAGTTGCCGGACCTACAGGACTTGTTCAGTATAAGCTTAGCGATGACCAGTACCTTCCGCTGAGCACGATTTCCTTCTGAGCATGCGAAAAAACTATTTAGCAATACTGCTAGCATCTCTGTGCCTAAATAGTATTCATGCACAACGACATGTGAAGGAAGCTGACCTTTTGTATATGGATGATGGCTCGCTTTATGTAGGAACGATTCTTAACCGTTCAGTAGAAAAAAATTTCCTTCTTAATACAGGAGATACGATTAATGTGGATCCATTTGAAATCCACAAACGCAGAAGACTTGTAAATGTGACCATGCACCGACGTGGAAAGTTTCATTTTAGAAGAGGTCAGTTTGTATACATCTATTCTGGAGGTGGCGGTGATGGCACCAGTGGTACTTCTATGATTGCTGGCGTTCTGGGAAATCGTTTTTCGAAAAGGCTTTCGGCAGGGCTTGGCGTAAGCCTGGATTACTATACCGAGACCGTAGCTGGTTTTTGGGTCGAACATGCCTTTACTACACCGTTTGGTTACGGAAGACTTTATCTTACTGATACTAAAACGCGATTGTATTTTGATGCACGTTTAGGCTATGCCCTTCAGAGAAGCTCGTTCTTCACTGAAGACCACTCAAATGGAGTAAATATTCAGCCAGGACTTGGAATACACTTTGCCTCAAGAAACAAAGTAAAGTTTCATCTCAATATGGCAGGGAACTGGCAATATGTGACAGCCAATTCAGTAGATCCTGGTTTTTTTGGAAGTGGTCCTGTAGAACTCGATTATAGCATCTGGCAAAGCCAGGTCATATTCACCTTTGGCATTGAGGCTTGGTGAGACGACTAATAAGTTCTCAACAACATAAAAACAACCGCAGCAACACATGCCCCAACTAGCGGGCCAACTACCGGAATCCATGAGTAACCCCAATTACTGTCGCGTTTTCCTTTGATCGGGGCCACTGCATGAAAAATCCGAGGACCTAAATCCCTCGCAGGGTTGATGGCATAACCAGTGCTACCCCCTAGTGCCATCCCAAGGACGACCACTAATAGGCCTACGGGAAGGGCATTCAATGAACCCAGTCCATCACCATCTACCAAAAAGAAAATTGCAAAAACCAAAACGAAGGTCCCTATGATCTCGGAAATCAAATTATCAGGCATCTTGGGTATAGCAGGTCCGGTGCAGAACAAACCCAGCTTCGCATCTGGGTCTGGTGTAATTGAAAAATGTGGTCGGTACTGCAAGTAAGCTGCCCATGCTCCCAAAAAAGCACCTAGCATTTGCATGCAGACATATCCAGGAACCATGTCCCATGGAAACTTACCAACCACTGCCAAACCTACCGTCACTGCTGGATTGATGTGGGCTCCGCTAGATGTCCCCGCAACAAAAACCGCTGTAAAAACCGCCAGGCCCCAACCTAAAGTAGTGATAATCCATCCTGATTTGTGTCCGTACGTGCCCTTAAGCGAGGTATTGGCATTTATGCCATTTCCCAAAACCATCAGAATGAAAGTACCTACTAGCTCTCCGAGATATGGATTCATGATTCCCTGTTGTTCGCTTTTTAAAAATTAGTTATTGGCAGATAAGAACTAGTTCAAGGACTTCTTGGAGTGCAAGAGAAATTTACAGTTGAAAGATACTTATGTGGCTCTAAAATTAGACTGGTAAACCACTAACTCAGGAAAATATCACTTCTTCTTTTTTCTTACTCCCCTTACTGCCTCGGCGGTCCATGGATCTTCAGGCCAATGGTGCTTAGGATATCTGCCTTTCAAGTCTTTCTTCACTTCAAAATAAGTTTCATTCCAAAAATTTCTCAGATCAGTGGTTACCTGTACGGGCTTAAATCCTGGAGACAGTAAATGGATCAAAAGCGGCTGTTTCCCTTTATTTATTCTCGGTGTTTCTTCCAATCCAAACAATTCTTGAATTCTTGCGGCTAAAACTGGTGCCTCACCATTTTCCCGGTACATAATCGGAATCATAGAACCGCTCGGCACTGTCATCTTTACTGGTGCCAAACTGTGAATCAATTGCTGTTTGTCGTAAGTAAGTGAATGCAACAACACTTCGGTCATCTTAATCTTTTTCAGGTCTTGAGGCTTCTTAATAGCCCCTAGGTAAGGACTCAACCAATCCCTATTGGTCGCAAGCAAGCTGTCTTTAGAGAAGTCCGGCCAGCTATCAAGCGGATTCCATTTTCGAAGGGAAAGTACCCTGTTTTGCAACTGTTCTACTTCCTCATTCCAATCTAGCAGAGATCCCTGCTTTTTAATTGCCTTACTGACCGCTTCGATCAGCTGTGATGGATCTGGATGAGCTTGAGGAATAGACCTAAGCACGATATTTCCTATACGGAGATCTTTCGATGCGCTGAGTCCACCATCTTCAGTATCCCATTCAACCACCTCCACCTCTTTTACACGGGCAGCCAGATCCTTTGGATTTAGCGGGGCAGCCATAAAGATCTTACCCATACCATCTCGGGCGTCGAGGTTGGCAATGGCAAGCCATTGCTCATGAGCCAGGTCATCTTTGTGTCCTGCCATGGCAATTCTTCCATTTGCCAATTTAAATTGAGCATTATTTCCAGGTCTATTGTGGGCAATTCGCTCAGGAAAAGCGTGGGTGATAAATAGCCCTACATCGTAGGGATCAAATGGATCATTGTCTACCTCCGTATCGAACAGCTGGCGGTATGATGCAGCAACCTTCTCAATCCTGTCAAACCTCCCGCCTTTCCTTCCTTCACGACGGTGGGTACGCAAAGCTTCGATGCGAAGATTGATGTCTATTCCGGCTTCTTTTCCCAGGGGATCTCGCTCCTCCAATAAGGCAGCAATATCAGCCGCAAGACCTACTAAGTTTTCCTCCTCCGCCATAAGCATCATGTGTGCAAGTCTGGGATGGCAAGGCAAGCGATGAATGGCTTTACCATGTTCTGTGATTTTGCCATTACAATAGGCATCTAAATCTTCCAAAATTTGGAGTGAAGCCCTCCAAATACCTCTGGGTGGTGGCGATAGCCAGGTGAGTCGAAGGGGATCGATGACACCCCAATTAGCAAGATCAAGGGCTAATGAAGTCAAATCTGCTTCCTCGATTTCGGGTGTACGGTGTTGCTGCAACCTTTCTTCTGTATTTTTTGACCACATTCGGTAGCATACACCCGGCCCTAGCCTCCCAGCTCTTCCTGCTCTTTGGTCCGCAGAGTCTTTGGATACCTGCACCGTTTCCAACCGCGAAAGTCCAGACCTTGGATCCCATTTTTGTGTCCTTCCAAAGCCAGTATCCACGACAACCTTCACTCCTTCAATCGTAAGACTGGTCTCGGCTATAGAAGTTGCAAGCACCACCTTTCTTCTACCTTGTTTATCTGGCATTATGGCAGCCTTCTGCTTGTTGTAGGGCAATTGACCATATAGCGGATGAATTGAAAATCCTTTCATCTTACTTCGGAGCAGGCTTTCACATTTTTTAATCTCCCCTTGACCCGGGAAGAATGCGAGGATATCTCCGTCGTACTCTTTGGCTGCCCTGGTAATGGTATTGGCTGCCATTTCGGAGATAAGGAATTGATCCTGATCTCCAATGTGAATTATCTCTACCGGATATTGTCTTCCTGAACTTGAGACAATTTGAGAGGATAAAGCAGTAGCAAGTCTGGGTAAATCAAGCGTAGCAGACATGACCAGCAGCTTAAGGTCAGATCGGAGTACTTGCTGCGACTCTCTACTTAGGGCAAATGCAGTATCAGCATGGATGCTGCGTTCATGAAATTCGTCAAAAATGATCAGTCCGATCCCTTCCAGCGCATTGTCGCTGTGCAACATACGGGTTAAAATACCCTCTGTAACGACTTCAATCTTTGTTCGGTATGAGACTTTGCTCTCAAAGCGAATGCGATATCCAACGGACTCACCAACCTTCTCTCCAAGTAGCTCCGACATGCGCATCGCGATGGATTTTGCTGCTAATCTTCTTGGCTCCAGCATGATCACTTTGTGATCTTTAAGCCAGGTTTCTCCAAGCAATGCCAAAGGCAGCAGCGTACTTTTCCCAGCACCAGGTGGCGCATGAACGATGAGGGTCGGATCATTTGCAATCCTTTCCTTTACCTCATCCAAAATTTCAACTATTGGAAGGTCCGATGTATTTGGATCAAAAGACATGAGAAGCAAATTTGATACAAGTACTACTACCTAGCTTTAAAAACCTTCTTTGTTTCTTTCTAGACCTAGCAATTAGCGGTAGAAGGCAAAGAATCAGATACATGCCATTACTATCCTGGCATTCAAGTTTCGATCCATGTGTAAATCTCACTAGGGTTCGATTTAACAAAAAAATCAAGTCCAGGTTAGTAATTCTCTTACGATGGATACGACTAAGGAGGAACTCATTAAGGAATATTTTTCACTTGGGACAAAGCTAGAAGAGACTTACCCTCATTTAAATTTTAAAAATCACTGCTACTGGCGAATTGCGCTAGATAATGTCTTTTCCTCTAAATGGGACGCCAAGTTGCAAAGACCTGCATATAAAAACCTTGATTTTGCTCACTTGAAACAAGTGGTTCAATTGCTTCAAGCGTATTGCTTAGATAAAGAGCTGCTTTTAAAACACAATCTCCACTCATTGAACTACAGAAAATCTCGAAAGACTAAGGGTGCTTAGAATATGAGCTTTTGGTTTGCCAGCGTGACTATCTACTTACCTCAAAATTGTAAGAAATAAATCTATCGTAAAAGTCGGGAATACGAGTAGGACGACCTAAAAGTCCATTAGCAGAAAATCGGGCCAGCGATATCTCGTAGCTACCTCTAAGTTGAAAAATCAACTGTCCTTGGTCTACAAAGTCGCCAAATAGGATCCCCGGACTGTCTGGATCAACCAACATAACCGCAAAGTACTGCGGCAAGAATTCAATGTCAAAAATCAGTTGATTTAGATCCCCATCAGATACTCCAATCACATAGATCCAATCTCTATTGTTATTGGTTGCATCAAAAAAATCAGGAAACTGCCTTTCAAGCTCCCCCAATGTAGTTACTAATGCGAAATCAAAAGGAAACACCACTCTTGATGCTGCATCGTTGAGAAAGTCGCTAAATGAAATTTCTCCTTGAGATATCTGTAACTCGGTCACATCCAGCTGATACGCATCCGGTGCTTCACTAAACTGCATACCATTCTGGCCTTCGGCAAAGTTCCACCCTGATGGACTACTTTCAATAAAGTCAGCCGGGCGGAAGGCTATGGTTTGGCCATTCGGTAGCGTTCCCACGTATTCGATTTGATTGGCCTGCGCCACCAAAGCTTCTACGCTCATCTCCGGCGGCACGATTTCTGGCATTTCGCCATCCTTCTCCTGACAAGAGACTAAAGCAAGTACCAAAAAAGGAAAAAGCTTAAAACGCATATCCTAAGCGAATCTCAGTCATCACGTTGGGACCTAAGTCAAATGAACCTCCTTGTCTCTCGGGATCAGGTTCTTCAAAACCGCTAAGGTCGCTCTTTACTTTACGAGATAGAAAACCAGTGTAGCTAAATCCCACACCGAATTCAGTGCCCAGATAGAATTTTTTAGCGATGTAATAATCGAGCCCGAAGAGCGCATTTACCCCCCCTCGGATAAATCCTGAACGATTGGGATTGACAGTTCTAACAAAATTTACATCAGTACCGTTTTGCTGCTCTTCTCGAAAGCTAGACGTTTGTAACGTTGCATCAAATTCTACTCCAAAGTAGGGAGAAAGGCGTTCTGTAGCGTTGATATGTTGTTCAAAGCCAGGTCGTATACTGACAGTAAAAACGGTGGATCTGTCACGAAGCAACTCTACAGCAAGGTCGGTATTTTCTTGCTGAGTGATCTCACTATCCACATTTAGTCCCATGAACGCGTTTAGCCGGAAAGCTTGGGTAGCGCTAGAAAAAAATCGCATCCTCACACCATTGATGTTGATTGGCGAAGATCCAAAGGGCACAAACTGCAACTCCAATGTCTTTTGTCCTCCTTCGACCTTTATCGGGCTAGATTCCTCCTGGGCAGTAGCAAAAAAAACGGCTAATAATGCGAATAGTAGAATAGATACTCTTTTCATTGTTCTTTAATTGGTTGCGTAAATCATGACCCTGCCCGTGTTATCGAAATACATTGGATAACCGTTGTACACACCTGCAATACTATAATAAGAATAGCCCGTATTGGGAGGTCTTAGAATGCTCTCGGTAATCAAACTCTGACCGTCCCAACTCATTAATTCATCCTGCCCTACCAGAAACAACTTATCGTCTGAAACTTGAAAACTATTGTAATTATAGGTCACTAAAGTGCTCATGCTTAAGGTATTGAGATTGATCTCTTTTACAGAGTTATTTTGTCTAATTAAGATCTTCGAACCCTTCACATAGATTGGAATATCTCCCAAATCATCGTAAAAATTCCAGCCTGAATTCAACTCGAAAGTTGTGTATGTCCCATTTATCCCGTTGATTTTCAATACTGAGTTGCCACGAGCTAGTATATAAACATCATTGCCGTCAGTTGCCAAAGCTTGTGGGTTCAGATAATTAGTATTCCCGAAAGCATCTGCGAAGGTGAAAAAAAGCTCCCAGTTACTCCCATTGTTCATCCTATACAATTCACCGCTGTATTCATTTGCTAGGAATAAAAACCCATTGTCAGTCATTTCTGCTCTGGTATTGCTGTAAGACCCAAAAGGATTACTCACCCTACGCCAAGCATTATTTGCAGCGAAGTAAATGCCCAATTCATCTCCTTCCTGAGTGTAGAAGTTTCCTTTAGAATCAAGCCACTTTCTTGAGTAGCGCATGCCAAGTCCAGTTTCCACAGTTTCCCACTCATAACCATAAGGATCCTTTGTAAAGTGAAACATATCCTCTTCCAAAAAATACATACGGTCATTTGAGGATTGGAAACTTGTATAATTACCCGTCGAAAAAGGAAGGCAGGGAGCTACCCATCCTGTAGCGTTGTTACGGTTCGCCATTGCCTCAATCTGGAAAATTTCCACAGCGATGCACTCATTCTTTCTAAGACCGCAAACGTTTTCATCAGTTACTGTGAGCACTTGTGTTCGGTCGTTGCATCCCAGTCGCCACGCAATGCTAACGGTGTCTTGGCTAGAATAGCTTTGCGTTTGTACTGAGCCACTCTTATCTGATATCTCATAGGACAAATTCCGGTAGACCCGATTGCCATTTAGATCTTTAATTACAATGGTGATGGGATCTAACATGGCTCCATAAGTTCCTGATTGGCTAGATCCCTGAGATAAATAGTAGATCAAGTCTCCCACAACTTTGGTCTGAGCAAGGGAATCATCAAGCGTGGGTTCATCTTCTTTACAGCCACAGAAAAGAAGGACAACAAGCGAAAGTGTAAATGCGGAGTGTTTCATTTTAGTAGTGAATTGCGTAGTACAAATCTAAGGACTAAGGCTTTACACAAGCGTTTTACGATGCTTTTTTTGAACAGTACTAAGAAGTTTATTGTCTTTTATTCTCACCGCTAAGGGTGTGTTAAAATGAGATCTTGTTAGAAAACAGTGTGGCTTATCTCATTAAAAATACTGCCCCACTCCTAATACAAATCCATTGATCTGCGTCTGCTGCAGGTTGAAACCATAGTCGATACGTAGGATTGCATTGTAGATCTCCTTGTGGATCAGACGTACACCTCCTCCACC
>JBCCLV010000118.1:0-11322 GCA_039026695.1 Bacteroidota bacterium | reverse complement strand
TGTGGTAAATACCGGAAAAGGTATTATCAAAGTGCTGGGAACCTCTTTCTCCATAGACGCGTCTGGATCCGAGGTGCAGGTTTGTGTGGAGTCTGGCACAGTGGAGCTTTCCAAACCGGAGGAATCCATTGCTGTGGTTCTTGAAAAAGGGGATAAAGGTGAAATTTCCGATAGGAATAAAGGCATTATAAAAAAGCCAAATGAAGACGAAAATTACCTTGCCTGGAAAACCAGAGTCCTGTCTTTCAAGGAAACAGGAATGCGAGAGGTGAAACGGATTCTTGAAGATGTTTATGGAGTCTCTGTGATCATTGAAGACACCAACATTCTTGATTGCACTATTACTTCCAAAATGAAAAAGAAAAAGCTAAAAGAAGTTTTAGAGATCATTTCCCGGACGCTGAATCTCGACTATACAATAGAGAAAAGAGAAGTCACCCTAAGAGGCTTTGGTTGTTGAAACCTGAGCGCTATTCACAAGTTTGTGAGATCCAATAAACGTCTTGGGTAATGATCGCGACACCACTTTTTGTGGAGGTAATGGATATTTGATCAAAACTCACCTAATAATTCTCTTGAAGATCGGCTTTTAACTTGTCTTTATACTGTGCTTTCAGCTTATTTACCTTAGGACTGATCACAAAACTGCAATAGCCCTGCTCCTTGTGCTGATTGTAATAATTCTGATGTTCAGCTTCAGCAGGGTAAAAAGTATCTAATGGCTTCACTTCCGTTACGATCGGATCGTCAAAATGATCCGCAAGGTCTTGCATCACCTTTTTGGCTGTAATTTCTTGCTCGGACCCTGCCGGTAAAATAATGGACCGATAATGGGTACCCACATCTGCACCTTGCCGATTGAGTGTAGTAGGATCATGGGTTGTCATAAAAATCACCAACAGATCTTCGTAGGAGATTTTGTTCGGATCAAATGTGATTTGCACCACTTCCGCATGACCTGTTTTTCCGTAGCAAACCTCGCGATAGGATGGGTTTGGAACTTTTCCACCAGCAAAGCCGGAAATAACTTCTTCAACTCCCTCCACACGCTGCATTACCGCCTCTACGCACCAAAAACATCCACCACCTACTACCGCTTTTTTGTATTCGTTTACCATTTTCTTCAAGCTTTGTTGAATTTCATAACAAACGAAAAAAAAATTGGATTCAACTTTTCAAAAAAATTGAATCCAATTAACAGAAATACTTTTGAGGTTAGCGCCCTAGTGAATAAAGCATCTTGCCATGAGAAAGCAAGGCGGATCTAAAAGTTGGGTAACTCCGATAAGGAATATTGAATTCCGCAGCTGTATCTCTTACTATCTTGGCAATATGCCTGTAATGCACGTGACACACATTTGGAAATAGGTGATGTTCAATCTGATAATTTAAGCCTCCTGCATACCAAGAAAGGATTGCGTTCTTTTGAGCAAAATTGCAAGTAGTTTTTAGCTGGTGTACTGCCCAATTTTCCTCGACAGTATCGATTTTCTCAGCATCGGCAAAATCATGCTCTTCCATTACGTGCGCAGGTTGAAAAATGATTCCTAGGGTGAAGCCTGCCACGTAGTGCATTAGAAGGAACCCTAGCAGGATATGATACCATGCGAAAGAGGTAAAAAGTAAAGGTATCGCCAGCATATAGGAGTAATAAAGCACTTTTGTAAGAATCAGCCATATCCACGCTTTGGTCACGTTTTTAGTTTGCTTTTTCAGTAATCCATCGCGAGTGTATTCCGCGAGCTGCGTAATGTCTTTGACAATAATCCAACTCATGGTCATTAAACCGTAAAGCACCCAAGCGTATATATATTGCCATTTGTGATGCTTTTTCATCGTAGAGTGAGGATTAAATCGCAGCAGGGTTCCACGAGGCGAAATGTCTTCATCCATTCCGGCCACATTTGTATAAGTATGGTGCTTTACATTGTGCTGAATCTTCCAGTTGGTAGCGTTTCCACCTAAAAGATTCAGAGAATATCCGATCAGAGTATTCACCCACTTCTTTTTGGAATATGCCCCATGATTAGCATCATGCATCACAGAAAGGCCAATTCCAGCTTTCCCAAGGCCCATAAGAAAAGCCATCAAATAGAAAATACCAATATGCTGTACTACCCCAAATACAAATAGACAATAGGGCATTAAGTACAGAATGAACATGAAAAGTGTCTTGAATACCATTTCAGCATTGGCATAGCGGCCTACTTTACTGGTTTTGAAGTACTCGTTTACTCGTTTATTAAGGGTCCTGTTAAACTCACTGTGAAGGCTATTCTTGAATCGAACAACCTTGCGCTTCATCGTTACTGCTGACATGGGTTTCTTTTGTTGAAAAGCCTAAAATTAAGCAAGAAACGCCATAAAACGGCCGAAATTATGCATTTTCCTCGTTTACTGAGGCAGGAAAAGTCCAGCTAATTAGCGGTCGAGCCAACTTTTAAAGTCCCCTACTCGCTCACGTGCCACGATGATCTGCTCGTCTTCAAAATGATCAATTACGATCTCCAATCGGGAGTTTGTAAATGCGATCATGTCTTTGATAAAATTCAGATTGACGATAAACTTGCGGGAGATTCTAAAAAAGTCACTTTTGTTAAGTAGCTCCTCGATCCGGTCGAGTGAATAATCTACCAAAAAACGCTTTCCTGCGCTATTGAATAGGTATGTAGCTTTATCCTGACTGTAAATCAATTGCACTTCCTTCATTTCTACGGATTTTAAGTGATCGCCCACCTTCACAACAAAGCGCTCTTTACCATTTGGATTTAGAGACTTGACCAAGTCATCGATACTTGAAGCATTACTATCCGCACTTTTTGCTCCTTTCTCAAACTTACCAATGGCAACTTCCATTTCTTTGGGATCAATGGGCTTTAGCAGATAGTCTATACTGTTGTGTTTGAATGCTTTTAGGGCAAATTCATCGTAAGCAGTGGTGAAAATAATTGGAGCTGCGACTGTAATTTGATCAAAGATGTCAAAAGAGTTTCCGTCCGCTAGCTGGATATCCATAAATAGCAGATCATACTTGAGGACAGGTAAGGAGATGGTAGCAGACTCAATTGAATCAAACTTTGCCACAAATTCATAGTCGGGTCTAATTGACTCCACGATTTCACGTACCCGCTTTGCTGCTAGTTGCTCATCTTCTATAATGATGTATTTCATCAGTTAATTCAGGCTTAATTCATGGGCTTTTACAAAATCTAGAATTGGAAGGCTCACTTCAAAGAACTTTCCGTCGTTTTCAAGTACCACTTCTTTATCAGAAAGGTACTTATACCTTGCCTGCAAATTAGCCAAACCAATGCCAGTACTGTCCTTATGAAGCTTCTCTTTTATATTATTTCTTACTCTGCAATGCCCGTTTGTAAGACTCACATCAATCGATAGTGGGTAGGTATCGCTCACTACATTGTGCTTGATGGCATTTTCTACTAAAAGTTGCAATGCCAATGGAGGTAGATAACCTCCCTCCCGATCAATATCCAGGTGAAACTTCAAGTTTTCTCCAAACCTGATTTTTTGTAAGAACACAAAATTTTCCAGGAATTTGATCTCATCTTCTACAGGTACTACTTCTTGATCCTTTTTTTCCAAAACATATCGATAGACACTGGAAAGCTTACGCACAAACTCAACAGCTTTCTCTTGATCATCGTAAATCAACGATGAAAGCGCATTAAGTGAATTAAAGAGAAAATGAGGATTTACTTGATTCTTTAGGCTTTGGAACTGAGTAAAAGCTTGCTCTGTCTTCAGCTTTTCTATATCAATAGAGGCTTGACGCCAAGAATACAAAAACCCACGACCATGCATGATTGTATTGATGCCAAGCGTGATAACTATGGCATAATCTAAAGAGGCAATATTTTGGTATGCGATGGCCTGGGAAAATGATTTATCAAAGAAGACCAAGTCGAGAAATAGATCTAAACCATACACAACCACTGTAGTGTAGACTACTACAGACACTACCGTAATCAGAAATCTTTTAAATGGTGCCTGTACCCAGGGGAAAATGGAATCCAGATACCAAACTATATAGTGGCTTCCTTTCCAAAGCAGTACCCAAAATATTCCATTGGAGAACGCATTTAAAAAAAACAGTTCATAGCTTTCGAAACAGTTGCCGCACCAAACCAAAATATTGACCACTGCGCCTATTAAAAAAATAATTGCGCTTTGGATCAGCTCTTTCTTCAGGCTTAGTTTTTCAAGTTTGGATTTAGATGAATACATATTTGCGTTTTTTAATACTCGCTAAACTGATCCTTATCCCTTCAAGGTGCAATTTGCACTGACTGAACTGTTGAGCTTCCATGATGAACTGCCATTTAAGCGGCTAAACTGTAGGTACTTCGTGTACTTCAGCTTCATGAAGATAAAGCAGGAATCCTTTAGTACTATAGCCCATCTCTTCCAATAGCGCAATATAGCTTCTTACCTGCTGCTTATCAGAAGCCCTGGGTTTACCGCTTTTGAAATCAATGACTGTAGCATTGTGGCCCTCTATAACTATTCTGTCGATCCGCTTGATTTCACCATCTTGAGGTAGTACCAAAACTTCAGTTTTAATCTCACCATCGCTACTAAACCATCCACACACCCGCTCATTTTGCCAAAGGCGGTCAAAAATGCGCTGATAACGTTTGCTATCATCGTTGGTAATGAGCATTGCTTCAGTGTATTTAAGCAATACATCCTCGGTCTGCTTCTTGTCAATTATTTCAGAAAGAATTTGATGTAATAGTACACCTTCGCTTCTACTATCATCTTGCTGCTCATCATAGTATGCTTTCCCTACCTTACGGACTTGCAAGCGATCACTCCATTTATAGCTACGGTAAGCGGTCAGTTTCTCCACCACTTCTTCTTTCATGCTTTCTACCACTTCCAGGCTTCCAATATGAAAGCACTGCTGCTCATCATTCCATCCCGAAGATTGCTGAGTTTTGAAGTACTGCAAAAGTAAATTACTTGCATTCGCATGCGCTTTGCGACTAGACTTAGATGGCTCACAATAAGCATAAAGTCCTCGTTCTGCTCTAGTAAATGCAACGTAGAGCACGTTGAGACTTTCCAAATGCCATTTTACATAGTCCGTATGATAACTGTGCTTGAAAAGGGACTTCTCGAGACCTGCTTTGTACTCGACAGGCAGGATTTCTGTTTCCTCATAAGGAGAGGTGTACCAAGTAGTCTGCGGTCGGCTGTTTAGATCAAAATTGCAAAACGGCACAAATACAATAGGGTATTGCAAGCCTTTTGCCTTATGCGATGTGATTATCTCTACCGCCTCAAGTGCGCCTGTCAATTGTACAGAGCGCTTTAGGCAGTTCTCCTGCCACCAGGTTTGAAAAAGCCGAAGGTCAGACCTATTCGTTTTACCAAACTCCAGAACCGCATCTTGAAAAGCTTGTACATAAGCAAACTCGGAAGAAACTGCATCTAGGCCAAAGGTGCGAATGATTACTTCTATTAGTTCTTGTAATGGCAAATGCAATAAATGATGTCGATGCTTGGTAAAGCTAGTAGGTAAGCCACCCTGCAAAATAGTGGCAAAATCATCATGCGTGGCGAATTCTCTTCCCTTTACCAAGGTCTGAAAACGATAAGCCAAATCGAATCTGATGGTTTGATCTGTGGGATTAATTAGGTGATTAAAAGCCGCTAAAAGCAACTGTACAGCTGCACTGTTTACCAAAAGCATGCCTTCAGCAGAAATTACCTCTATTTCTGTCTCCTGAGTGCGCCGATAGTCAAGTACCATACTCACAATTTCCGCAGCTTCCTTATTAGTCCGCACCAAGATTGCCATATCATTGAGCTGATGACCCTGCTCAAGCAACTCCTCCATTTGACTGATCATGGTCATCGTGGCGTGTGCTTTCCAATCAGAAGAGTCGGCTTGCAAAAAAGAAACCTGCACCAGCCCCTCCACACTTTGGTGCATGCTTGCTACAAGCTGATCTGCACCTTCATAGGTCCGCAGAATACTGCTAACCTCTATGGAATCCATTTCTTGTGCCAGGCTATCCGCCAAGATCCCAGGTAGTGTACTAAAAAGTGAGTTGTTAAATTCCACGATGTTTTTTGCACTTCGCCAATTGGTATTCTTCGAACTGTCAACCTTAGCCAGCGGCGCTGGCAACTCACTTTCTAGCTGTTCCATCAAGATGTTTGGATCGCCACCCCTCCATCCATAAATAGACTGTTTCGCATCACCTACAGCAATATTTTGGTGACCATACGCAAGACTTTCCTGGATCAAAGGCCTAAAATTCTGCCATTGCATTTGCGAGGTATCCTGAAACTCATCAATCATGAAGTGATTGAACCATGAACCAACTTTTTCATAAATAAATGGGGATCCGGTATCATCTATGATCTGTGAGAGAAAGTCCGGCAAATCTGAAATCATAATGACTTCATTATCCTTTTTGTACTCTTGAAGTCTACCTGCCAGGTCCCTCATCAGTCCTAAAGTATGTAAATGCTGCTGCGCAGCTTTGGCCGTGTAATATTCTGCAGATCGGAGTTCCAGGTATCCGATCGCTTCATTGATCATAGGATTGAACACCTGCTGAGCAAGAGAAATGATCTCCTCCCGATTGGGACTAGTACTGGAGGTCCACTTTACCGGATCATTTAATGCCGCCTCTACCCGTTGTGTCAATAAGTTATCAAATTGCTTTTTACGAAGCTTGGAAAAGAAACTTGCAGGTCCAGTGTGTTTATAGTAAAGATCTTCTACACCAAGCCCCGCTGTTTGTAGTGACTCTTCAAACTTGGATGCAAAACCAAAAAGTTGATCTTCAAATTGCTTTATCTCATCCTGTAGTTTACCCTTGAGCTCCTGCAAAGAACTTTTAAAGTCTTTGTGCTCAAACGAGGATTTGGGCAGCCTTTTGAAACCCTCTTTGAATAGCTGCTCTGTCAATTTATTGATCTGACTTCTGGTTTCATAGCCGTTACCCTTAAGCAGCTTTTCTCGGGAAAAAGCTACCAACCACCGGCGAAGCTGCAGATCATCTTCCACTCCTTCGTAAATTGTATCCGAGACGTACTCAGCTACTTTATCAACATCTAGCTCTATACCGAAACCACCGCTCAAACCAATTTCCCTTGAAAATGAACGTACTACGCCGTGAAAAAAAGTATCAATAGTTGTAATACTGAACCGGCCGTAATTGTGGAGAATGTGCCTAAAGCATACATCTGCAGTGGCAGTCACATCTTCTCTTGATTTCCCGAGTGACTTCTCGTAAAAAGGAATCAATTCATGCTCACCAGAAGCAATCTTTCCAAGAAAGTCAAGGACCCGCTCCTTCATCTCTTCCGCTGCACGATTGGTAAAGGTGACAGCTAGAATCTTCTGATAATAGTCAGGAGAGCGTAGGGCAAGGTTGATATACTCTTTAGCTAGAGTATAGGTTTTTCCGGACCCCGCTGAAGATTTAAAAATTGATAGCGGCATTTGCTACGAATGTAGCGTTTATGCCAGCATTTTATCAGTGAATAGTAAGCTATTCACTAGCAAAACTGTGAATAGGATTCATTGGTGCATGGATGCTAACCTACTTCGGCGAGCTCATTTGCATCGACACTCATTTCATAGAGCTCAAAAAGCGCCTCATTTAAGGAAGCCACTAAGTTTTCCTCCAAGTCTATGTCTGGATCAAGCTCCTCCATTTGCTTCAAGGAATGACCCGCGTCTCTTATCTCATTCATGCACTTCAAACAGATCCTTGTCCAGGACTGTGGACTGATATTATCGGTGCACCAACGTTTGAAACTACTCGCCTTGGTCATTCAAGATTCAAAGTTTAAAACCAATTACTGTAATATCATCATTGAGTGCTGCTTTGCCTTTCCAGGACTCCAAATTGGAGATGAGAAAAGCTCTTTGCTCCTGCATCGACCGATCTTGCATGGATTTTAGCATCTCTTCAAACTTGTCATAGCTAAAGTCAGCACCATCTTCATTCTGTTGGTTGTAGTATCCATTAGAGTACATGTAATAAGATGAGTTTGGCTCCAAGGCTATTTTGTCTGCAATAGCGTCTTCAAAATGTTCTACACTTTCTCCTTTCAGTAACGTGGATTTTTCGCCGGTTAGCACCACCATATCCTGATTGATCCCACTGAATTGAAGAGTTTTGGCATTATGATCAAATACGGCCACCGATACTTTTATTTCGCATGCAAGCTCATCGGAGCCCGCTGCATCTAGCTCGTACTTCAATTCATTGATAATCTCTCCCGAATGAAAGATTTTTCTATCATGGGTCAGATAATTGAGTACAGAATCTGCGATAAGTGTTTTCAAGGAACCCACAATGCCTTTGCCATCAAACTCAATCAAAGCCACCACAGTGTAGTCTTCAGATCGAAAGTTAAGACGAGTGGTCCAGATGAACTCCTCACTGAAAAGGTACTTGGTTTCAAAAATTACAAAGTGATCTTTGAATTGCCTTGAGAGATAGCGGTCATTTGGCAGCATGGATTGCTGTAGTAGTCCAGCATAGCGAATGCTCTCAATCAATCTCTTGTTAATCCGCTTCAGTTCGTCGGTCCTTTCTTTCACACGGCCTTCCAGCTGTACGTTTGAATCTTCTAATTCTTGAATATGTTCTTCGCTTTCTATGGCTTGCTGATAGGTTTCTACCGCTCGCTCCAGCACACCCTTCATCTCATCAAAATTCCAGGGTTTAGTAATGTACTTGAAAATGCCACAGCGATTGATTCCGTCCTTTATCGCTTCGATATCCGTAAAACCTGTCAAGATAATTTTGATAACATCAGGATAGTCCGGCAATATTTTTTCGAGAAATTGAGTGCCTGTCATGTCTGGCATCCGCTGATCGGTGACAATCACCTGAACTTCCTCATTCTTCAATATTTCTATGGCCTCAAGCGGACTTGTAGAAGTATGTACTGTGAAGTACTTCCTAAAGTTTGCCTTGAAGACACGCAGATTTGTGGCTTCATCGTCAACATAAAGCAGTGAGAACTTCTTTTCCTTCACGGCATCAGCTGGCTGCATTTCTTGTGTTGCACTCATTGAGGTTGATTATACTAATTGCTTTCTGCTACTTCGCTTTTCTGATCCTGTAGTACCGGTATGCGCTTGGGTAAAGAAATGACAAATTCTGTCCCTTTACCCATCTCGCTTGTAAGTTCAATCTTTCCACCATGTTTTTCAATGATTCCGTACGTGATGGACATTCCCAAGCCAGTACCCACTCCTACTTCTTTAGTGGTGAAAAAAGGTTCCCATATTCGGTCCTTTATCTCGTCAGGAATACCTATTCCATTATCCTTGATTCTTACATATACATCTTCGCTGGATTCCTCCGTATAAATGGTGATTTCTCCATCCTTCTTGTCATCTGGCATGGCTTGTACTGCATTGTTGAGGATGTTCATAAAAACCTGATTGAGCTGCCCTGGGTAACACTCAATCTCATTCATGCTGTCATCATAATGCTTGGTAATCTCAATTTTACCTTTGGTTTTATTTCTCAAAAGGGTGAGCGTAGCATCAATATTTTCATTGACATTGGCAAATTTGGCCTCTTCCTCATCCAACCGGGAGAACACCCTGAGACCTTTTACAATTTCAATGGTACGCTGAACTCCATAATTGATATCGTTGATAAGGTCATCCAGCTCATCCACAATTTCATCGTATTCGTGTTCTTCCTTTAAGTCTTTTACCGCGTCCAGCACATCGTCTAGATCATCTCCATCATCCAAGCGGGTATACTCCTCCGAAATCTCTCTTAAAGACTCAATAGACATCTTCAAGGAAACCATGCCACTGGAAATAAAATTGATTGGGTTATTGATTTCGTGCGCTATACCTGCAGTAAGCTGCCCCAAGGAAGCCATCTTTTCGGAGTGAACCAATTGAGATTGTGCGCTCTTTAGACTATTCAAGGCATCTCCAAGCTCTTCTTTGGATTTCTTTTCGTTCTCTAAAATGGACTGAAGCTTTTTTTCAGCCAAAAACAGCTTTTCATTGTCTTGGAGCTGTTTATCAGCCAACTCTCTGATCTCAGTCTCTGAATCCTGAAGCTTTCGGTAGGCAAGATTCAATTCTTCTTGTGCAGATATCAAACGCTCGTTGATCTTGATCTGCTCCTCAGAAGACTTCATGAGTTTGGATTCTGACTCAGTAAGCTTCTGGTTGTTTTCTTCCAACTCTTTTCGGGACTGGTGCAGTTTCCTGTTGATCATTTTCTGCTTCTGGAAATTGATCTTAAGCTGCTGTTCTGACTTTTTTACTTTCACAAATGCCTTATTGGCCGAGAGGTAGTTGTCGCTTGCAAGCTGTGCCAGAGGTCGTATAATGAACACCCCTAACAGCACAAAGACTATACTAAAGCCACCAAAAGCCACATACTCAGCAAGTCCTACGCTACTTCCTCTGCTTTGGGCATTCTCCACAAAATAAGCGGTAATTGCATCGGAGGCGCTCTGGTAGTCTCTGATTCTGTTTACTAATTGAGTTATTACCCTTCTAAGCGTTCTGTAGTTCACATCCGAATCGACACGATTTTCGGTGAAAGGTATTTTCAATAGGTCAGCAGAGCCGGTGTTAATATCAAAGTACAGAAACTTGATGTCTTCTTGCAGCTGTAAGTAGGCCTCAGTTTGTACTGGCTGCTGTATACCTAAAGAATCATTTCCAGAAAGCAGCACTTCATGCCCAAATTGCCACTCGGGATATATTCGGGCTAGCTCATTCCTGAAAAAATTAAACTGACCTTCGTTTCGGGCATAACCCATTCCAAGTGCATTTTTTACAATCTGCTGTCCCTTGATAGTCTGTGTTGCAGAAATCTGCACGATCTGCGGATCCTGATTAAAAGAATCAACAATTTGCTTCTGAAGCACGAAAATGTAATAAGCCGCAGCACCGATCAATAAGACCGCTGCTCCAATAAATACGTTTGTATATAAGTCTTTTTTTAACATAGCTTCGGTTGATTAATGGTCTTCCAAAGATTTACATCCTAGTCTTCAATAGTAAGTATCAATTCCAACACCTGCAACCATCCACATCGAGCAAAACTGCTGATTAAACCACCGAATAGAACGATACGGCTAAATGGCTATACGATCGTGTCTTATGAGTATGAAATCAAGTTGATTTTTACAGAATGCTTTTCACTAAAGTAGCAAAGAATTGAATAAAATTCCTTTTCTCACCAGCCAACTTATTTGAGGCAAAGAACATATTTTTGTTTTAAACTCAATAACATAAAAAAGATATTCTTCGCATTCTTAATTTGTTGAAAATCAAACTAT
>JBCCLV010000117.1:0-11451 GCA_039026695.1 Bacteroidota bacterium | reverse complement strand
GCAACCTTTAGTAGAAGCATCAAGATTGAGACCATAAAGCCCAATCGTTTAAAGATCAACTTAGACTTTGGACTTGACCGCATCTCTTTTGATCGAAGAGCTTTAGAACCAAGGTTGCATTGCCCACTTTTACACTTGCTCGCCAGTTGCCAGTGACATCAGTAGCATCAGTTTTCGTAGGAAAAGTGTAAAGATCTTTTACACTTGAGGTGCTTACCTGACGATCCTTGACATTGCCGTAAGGATCGCGTAGCTCAAAGATTACAGGTTGATCTGCTGGAATTCGGTCGTCCTTGTCTTCCAGCATGAAAGACAGAAAAATATCATTCCCTGGACGCCAAACTCCTCGCTCACCGTATATAAATCCCTTGATCCAGTTTTTTACGCGAGTGCCGCTTACATCGAAATTGCTCAAAGTTCGTGAAGAAGCATCGTCTAGCTTAAGGTAGGATTTTTGTCCATTTGCTGTAGCTATCACCAAAAACGGTCTCCTTTCAGGGCTAAAAGTGGCCATGCCATCAGCGCTTGTAGTCCCATTAGCTAAAACCTGAAGCTGATAGTCCAATATCTCGATATCTGCTTTTACAGGACTGGCGGTAAGCATATTGGTGGTGTAGACATGAAGTGAATTATCTCCACCGATTTTGGTAATTAAACCTAGATCCGAGGCAACCAGATTTCTAGACACAAACCGATCACTATGATAGTATGAAACATGACAAGGATTATCCCGCTCACTCCATCGGTAACCTCTAGGATAATAGTAGTAGGAATAGTAAGAATTGAAATTCTCACGGTCAAATACGCTCCAGGTCTCTTCACTTGAGGTCTGTTGTCCCTCTTCCTGAAAGATTTCTTCGCATGGATAGAGTGAGTCTTCCGGCCGGAAGCTGAGTCTTACCTGATAGATAGCACCCTTCTCTGAATTAAAAAGAGAAGCAAGATCCAGTGTAAAGCGGTTCCAATTTGCCAGATCGCTACTGTAGTCTGAAAGCGCGATAGATTTACTCATCACTTTTCGTCCGGTACGTGTCAGTTGACTACCTCCATTGATTTGATTGACCTGGAAAAATTGTGGAATGTTTTTCTCAAAAATTTGTATCACATCTACACTTACTTTCTTCAGGTTTACTGCCTCGAAGGGTAGCACCAAGCCATCGGAGGATGGCAAAATAGATCCCTGCCCAATGAACCTAATCGCTGGATTTTCCGCATCAAAGGCCAAAGACCTCATGATTGCTGCTTCTAGCGGATGACCAAAAATGTTCTTAATCCCCTGCTTCACTGTTACGGATCTACTTCCAGAGAGCATTTTTGTCAAATACACCTGAATCTGGTTACCATCAATTACAAACCTTGGACTTTCTTCACCCTGAACATTTACCAGCCCATCTAAATCCTGGTTAGGTAATAGTGGATCAGAAAATAGTAGCGATACGTAGGGTGTGCCTGCCTTTTGTACCGAAGCTGTGGTAAGGTCAAACTCTTTCACAGAAGGAATCTGTATGGATTCTTCCTGCTTTTTGTCAACGCCTATCGAAGAGCCGGCTGTAGTTATTTTCAGCTTGTAGCCTTGCTGCGCTCGCGTAATATTTTTTACGGTGAAGGCGTGTGAAGTGGCAGTGGCATGCTTCCAGACGACCTCTTTACCACCGGCATCCAGCATCTTCTTCACCTCTTCTTCCGAGACGAAATCAGAAGTGGTAAGTGTGCCATTCAATTCCATCACTTTCGGCTTTTTGATATCTGTCGTTCTAAGTCCTGCCAACTGTATCTCATAGTCCATAGGGATGGTCTGGATAGAAAAATTGAATTGCTCTAATCCCTCCTCCACTTCGAGTAGTTTTTTCAGATCTACGCTTACCTCATAGATCGTTCCCGAGCGCAGTGGTTCTTTAGGACTGAAGACCAAAGACTGACCGTATTTCACTATGCTCCCATCTACTGAAGGGGATAAACTGATCAACTTTGCATCAACACTTTGTGGGATTTCTATACTGCTGGCAAAGCGAACTGTAATATTGTCCTTCTTGGAAATAAGACCAGACGTAAATCCAGAGATGTAATTGGCAAAGCGAGCATCTTGCGCATTCTCGGACTCATCCTGATTACAAGAAAAGGTAAGGACCAAAAGTAAAGAGACAGCTACGGGGATTTTTTTCATGGAGTGATGGATTAAGCGCTACATGAAAATTACAGAATGTGCTGCTAATGGCAGTAGTGAAGAAAGCTGGAGGCACTTCCAATACCACTGTTTAATAGCAAGGTCTCCGAGAAGAATTTAGTGCTAGAAAATGATAGTCTTATTTTGATAGACCAATGCCTTCCGTTGAAGATGGATCCAGATTGCACGTGACAAAACGATCTTTTCCAAGTCCTTGCCTTTCCGAATAAGGTCTTCAACTTCATCTTTATGACTGATCTTGGTGACTTCCTGCTCAAGAATGGGACCCGCATCTAAGTCAGCGGTCACATAATGACTGGTAGCTCCAATGATTTTGACCCCCCTATCGTAAGCGCGATGATACGGCTTGGCACCAGCGAATGCGGGTAGAAAACTGTGATGGATGTTGATGATCTTGTTTGGATAATGCTTAATGAAGTCCTCGGAGAGGATCTGCATATATCTTGCAAGGATCAGAAAATCAACCTCTTTTTCCTTGAGAAGTGTTAGCTGTTCCTGCTCAACTTCAGTTTTGTTAGCCTCTGCAACATCGAAAAAATAAAATGGAATTTGATAGCGATCAGCTACGTCGTGATGTACTAAATGGTTTGAAATTATCAAAGGTATTTCTACCTGCCACTCCCCCGAATAATAGCGAGCAAGAATATCGTAAAGACAATGTGAGGCCTTGGAAACAAAGATTGCCATGCGCGGCTTTCTACTTGTGAAAAAGAGCTGCCACTTCATCTCATAATCTGCAAAAAGCTCTTTCTTGAGTTCCTTTTCGATCTCAATTTGGTCAAGATCAAAGCCCTCAAGCTCCCACTCGACTCGCATAAAAAACAGACCTTGCTGCTTATCTACATGTTCATCAAGATCTACAATATTTCCGTTGTGCTGATAAAGAAATTGGGTAATGATGCTCAATAGGCCTTTCCTGTCAGTGCAGCTTATTAGCAAAATGGCGTGGTTTTTAAGTGTCATACTTTTTCAAAAGAAGAACTTGAAACTTTAAGGCCACAAAATGGATCACTTTACCCACTTCTCAATACTTCTTGAACCGTCTCTGTAGTAAATCTCAAAAGTAATCGGTTGCAGTACCTCGCCCTCCTCAATTGATTTTACCTCCATCATTTCCTCGATAGAGGCTGGCGATGGCGCTACCCATACGCTTTGGGAAATGAATGTCTTGTAGATTCGATCCGTTGAAAACTTGCGATATTCATAACCAGCAGGCAAACGCACCACGCCTGACGTACTGTCTTGCGATACCCCAAGAAAACAATGGAGAGAATCTTTTTCCTGCCATTCGTCCTGGTAAATAAGTGCAGTGAGTTTCCCTTTTAAGACTCCATTCATAAAATCTTCTTTCACGCTATCCATTTGTGATGTGAATGCTTTATGGTCATTCTTAATAACAAACTCCTTCCCAATGACTGTGCGCTCCATACCTCGAAAAAAGTACACCTGTACTTCGTCAAACCCACCTAAAATGTAGTAGAAACTAAACCCAATGGTCAAGAGACATAGAGTGATAATGGCGAGATACGTTTTTTTGGCTTTGCTCATCTTCACGGTTTAAACAGCTTTAGATACCTCTTTGTACTGCATGTGATGCAGTTGGCTATAAAAACCATCCATCTGGAGTAAACTCTCATGGGTGCCCTGTTCTACAATCTTTCCTTTATCAAGTACAAGGATTTTGTCTGCATCCTGAATGGTGGAAAGCCGATGCGCAATCACTATAGAAGTTCGGCCAAACATTAGTTTCTTAATGGCGCCCTGAATGAGCTCCTCAGTTTCAGTATCCACCGAAGAAGTAGCCTCATCCAAAACAATGATTTTGGGATCGTAGACCAAGGCCCTTACAAATGATATCAGCTGACGCTGACCCACAGAAAGTGTAGCCCCTCTTTCCTGAACATTATAATCAAATCCTGATGGCAGTTTCTCTATAAATGGTAAAGCCCCAACCAACTCTGCAGCCTCCAATACTTTCTCTCTCGAGATAGCTGGATTTCTTAGGGTTATGTTGTTGAAAATAGAATCTGAAAAGAGAAAAACGTCCTGCAGAACCACCGCAATATGACTTCTTAAATTATCAAGGTCATAGTCCCGGATGTCCCGATCCTCCAAAAAAATATGTCCTTTATTGATCTCATAAAAGCGGCTCAATAGGTTAATGGCAGACGTCTTTCCAGCTCCGGTTGCTCCTACCAAAGCAATGGCCGCACCTTGCTTAGCTTCAAAGGAAATATCCTTGAGCACCCACTCCTCCTCATTGTAAGCAAACCATACATTTTCAAACCTGACGTGACCGGAAATTGCAGTAGGCGCATAGCTACCATTGTCAGAAATATTTGCTCTATTGTCCAGCAGATCCAAAATCCTTTTGGAAGAAACTACCCCCATCTGAAGGGTATTGAATCGATCAGCTATCATCCTGATAGGGCGGAAAAACATCTGAATGTACAGAATAAAAGCTATAAGCATCCCAAATGCCACATTCCCTTGAACAAGCTGTCCACCCCCATACCAAACCACCAAACCGATACCACCAGCCTGAATTACCTCCGCTACAGGAAAGTACACAGCATAGTACCGAACCGAATTGATGTTGGCTTTCCGGTGCTCTTTGTTGATTTCTTTGAACTTATCTAACTCTCGCTCCTCGCTATTGAAAATCTGTACAATACTCATACCTGAGATGTGCTCTTGCACGAAGGAATTGAGGTTAGAAACAGCGGTTCGAACCTCATTGAAGGCTACTTTTATCTTTTCTTTAAAAACATAGGTCGCCCAAATTAAGATGGGTAGCAGCGATAAACTCACTAAAGTGAGCCTCCAATCCATCCACAGCATAAAGCCAAGAATAACCAAGAGCTGTAGCAGATCCGCGATGATCCCCGCAATCCCAGTGCTAAATACTTCCGCCAAGGTTTCGATATCGGAAACGTTCCGGGTCACCAGCCTTCCAATAGGTGTTTTATCAAAAAACTTCAATTGCAGGCTTTGCAGATGCTTGAAGAGCTTAATTCTGATGTCTTTGATGATGTTCTGACCGAGCCAACCTGAGTAGAAAGTATGGAGGTACTGTACTACTGCCTGCCCTACTAGTAATCCCACCAGGATCAGAATCATTTTTACAAGGCCTTGATAATCACCTTCTGCAACTTGATTGTCAATCGTTTGCTGAATGATCAGCGGGCGTATAGGACCCAAAACACTTAGTGCAATGGTGAGAATGACTATAAATGTGAAGATACCCTTGTACGGTTTTGCAAAGACGAAAAGCCGCCTAAGGATACTTAGGTCTACGATGTTTCCAGTAGGTTGCTCCTTCTCCAAAATCTATTGGACTAAAAAAGTTTCATTGGGATAGGTGACTTCCTCAAGATACAAACCATGCGCCGGTACGGAACGACCTGCCCGCGAGCGGTCTCTGCTCTCAAGAATCAATTGAAGATCTTGGAGTGAATTTCTTCCAAGGCCTACATCCAGCAGTGTACCTACGATAGCCCTGACCATTCCCCTCAGAAATCTGTTTGCCTTAATGCTAAATAAATGGCGATGATGTTTCCTAGTCCATTCTATGGATAGGATATCGCAATCGAAATGATTCACGTCTGTATGAACTTTGCTGAAGCACTCAAAGTTCTGCCAAGAACGAATTAACTCGCAAGCATCTTTGATCTTTTCCACTTCCAGCACCGTGGGAAAGAAGTAAGACAGGTCTTGTTTAAAGGGATCCTTTTCTTGATGTAAATGATAGTGGTAAGTACGGGAAATTGCAGAAAATCGTGCATTCGCGTCTGGATGTACACTTTTTATTGATCTGACAGCAATATCCCTGGATAGATAAGAATTCAACTGGAAGATTAAATTTCTCTCATCAATCTCATCAATCTCTTCACTATCAAAATGTGCAATCTGCTGATTGGCGTGAACTCCCGTGTCTGTCCTCCCACTACCGGTTAAAGAAGTTTTTTGCTTTAGAATAAGGGCAAGTGCTTTTTCTATTTCTTCTTGAATGGTTATCGCATTAGGCTGACTTTGCCATCCATGATAGTTGGTACCGCGATAAGCTATCTCCAGGAAGAATCTCACGGCACAAAAGTGAAAAAATAGGACGAAATAGCTTCAAAATACCGTCATATTTGCGCCCGATTCATTGTGAATTTGGCAGTTTCTGTTTCTCGTTTGTCTTTTTAAAAAAGCAAACCAAACTGTCATTTGTATAAAAAAATAAGAGCACAGGATATGCTTCAGAGAATACAAACAATATTTATGTTTTTGGCTGTGGTGGCCATGGGATTGGTATTGGTCTTCCCTATTTGGGAAAAATCAGATCAGAACTTTGATGCTAAATCTCGTGAGTATGCTATCATGAATGCCTTTGAGCTAAGATATGAGCAGCGAAATGCTGAAAATGAAGTTGAAGAAATTTTAGCCACTGAATCTACACTTCCAATATCAATCGGGGCAGGACTAAGTGCGCTTGTGATGCTCATTTCGATCACCCAATTCAAGAACAGGATGACGCAGGTGAAGCTAAATGCGCTCTTCTCCTTGCTGGCCGCAGCTACTTTTGTTGGGATTTACTTGTACATAAGCAAAGCAAACGCGCTATTTGATCCTAGTGTATTCGGCATTTTCCTTGTTGGATTTTACCTTCCCATTTTTGCAATGCTGAACAACTTTATTGCAAATCGTTTTATACGAAAAGACGAGAAGCTGGTCCGTAGTATGGACAGGATTAGGTGATCACTAGACAGTTCCTGCAGGCTGTTTAGGTATCCTGATTTCAAAAGTGGAACCTTCATTTGGCCTACTATCTACAAGGATCTCGCAGTGATTCCGTTCCAATAGCCCCATTGTAAGACTCAATCCCAGTCCTGTACCCATTTCTTTTTCAGTACCAGCCTGAGAATCCTGAATTTCTTTTTTTATGATACTGTCGACAGTCTTGGAGTCCATTCCTATACCAGTATCTACCACCTTTACAATTGTCTGCCTCTCGTTTTGATTGGTATGTACTTCCACACTGCCACCACCGTTGGTGAACTTTATGGCATTGTGAATTAAATTCCTAATGGCCACTTTGAAATGGTTCTCATCTATCCAGGCAGAAATGTCACAAGAAGCATCCATCTTAAAGTCAATTTTTTTCTTCTTTATCAAGGAATCAAAAAGACCAACATTCTCTTTTACAACATCACACACATTCACTTGTGTGGGGTACGCATTTATACCTCCCAGTTGCATCCGTGACCAGCCCAAAAGCTCGTCAACTGTATGGGTCAGTGAGGATAACCTTTCTTCTAGTAGTTTCTGATACTCAAAAAATTCCTCTTTACTCATTTCAGCATCCTTGCTCATATTCACGAAAGTTTCAAACATGCTCAAAGGACTCCTTATGTCATGCGCCATGATCGAAAAGAGCTTATCCTTGGTTTCATTTGCCTTTTTGAGGTCTTGCTGCGCTTTGATCAAGGCAGAGACATCATCCACACAAATGGTGATTGCCTCAACCTGACCTGTATCATCCAGGATAGGCTCATACTTTCCTTTGGCAATCATGTGCTGACCATCTACGAGTGGGGTCTCGTGAAGGAAAGAAGTTGCTTCACCTTTCTGGGCTTTCGCGAAGGCGGCACGTTGACTTTCAATTAACTTCTCGGGAAGAATATCTAACCTGTTTTTCCCGATGATGGCACTACGCTCCGTTTGGAAATTATCAGCGTAATTCTTATTGGCTAAAACGTATTTACCATTTTTATCAACAAGAGCCATAAAGATGGGCACATTGTCTAATAATGAATACAACCTCTTTTCATGTTGATAATTACTATCCAGTGCCTTCATGAGGATGTACCTTAAAGTCACCAACAGCAAATACAGTACTAGACAAACTAATATACTATGGGTGAGACCTAGGTAATACTCAAAAGAATCGAATACAGCTATGTGACTTATGCCATAGTGCTTGAAGCTGATAAATACCAGGAATACCGCCCAGAAAGCGAAGTGCTTTTCCTTATTGTCCAGCATGAACATGGTACATGCCATCAAAGCAAGGAGTAAGTTCTCAGTTTCGATAAACAGCCCGGCTTGCATATTGAGCCAAGTGCCTGTGGAAAGAAAAGTAAGTGACGTTACTAAGAATATATACTTGGACAAACGGAAATACCCCTTGCTATTTAAAAAAAGAGAAAAGGAGTAGGTGAGCGCACCCCCACCACACACTACAGCTTGGCCAATCAATCCGAAGTATATATCTGCAATGGCCAGAAAGAGCCCACCAGAAATACAGATCAATAGCAGATAATTAAAAAAGACACCTCTTCTCGCCTCGACGGGATCTGAGAAGTGCTCGGTTCCTGCTTTTACAATTTTTTTTAGTATCGACACGCTGGCTATTACTTCGATAAATCAAAAACTATACTAATTCACTAAGTGCTGGAAAATCCAGCGTACATAGAAATATGATTAAACAACAAAATAACTATGAGCAAATTCCGCAGAATATAACAATTCGATCTGCTGCAATGATATTGAGACAATCAATACAAATAAACGGAAGAATGTTTTGTGTGCTTTGCAGTACCATTTGAAAGAAAGCCCATTATTCCATACACTTATGAATGGCAGTAAGTAACTGCTGCGAGTCCTTCAATGGCTTTTGAATAAACTCTACATAATCGATATCATAATTTTCCATGACCTCCTTTGGGTGATTGGAAATCACAATGGTCTTAGGCTTATGATCGGTAATCTCAAGTATTTCGGGCCCTTCCAATCCAGAAATATTAATATCCAGCAGGAGTATGTCGGGCTTGCTCACATCAATATGTTTGGCTGCATCCGTTGTGTTATCACAGATTGCAATCAACTTGATGTTTGGTATCTTGGAAGAAATTACCTTAAGAATCTCACTGAAGGCAGGGTCGTCTTCAATGATCAATAAAGTATAACTTTTTTCACTCAATGTTTAGGAACCGGTTGATTTTCAAAATTAGTTCTTTTCCCACACTATCGTTAGTTAAGCAAATCCCGATAGTTACTCATCCAGCGTGTTATAATACTAAAACCTTCTGGGAAAGAATTGCATCCATTCTACCTTGCACCTGGCTAATATCTAAATGAATATTGAGGTAATACAATCGATTATCTGCGAATTAATCTCGAAAGAACTTCACATAGAAGCGAGTACAATTTCAATGAATGCAAGCTTCTATGAGCTTGGACTGGACTCAGTAAATAGCATCTTTTTGCTGGCAGAAATGGAGGCCAGAATTGGCAAGGATATCGACCCAATGAGTGTTTATGATAATCCGACCATCAAATCATTTGCCAGCTACTTACACTCATTAGCCAATGGGTGATAATTGGCGACCAACCAACTTAGATTTCATCTCAAACCCGCAACCCTACTATGCACAGCTAAGGAAAAATGGACCAGTCTTTCAAGCCAAAACGGGAGATTACGTCATTCTAGGCTATGATGCTTGCAAGCAAGTGCTACTGGAGCCCTCTTGCAAGAGCGGCCTGCAAGCAAGGAAAATGAGCAAGATTGCTACGCAAGGTCGGCAGCATGGTCTCGACCTTTCTACTATAGATGAACTGCTTTCTGGTATGCTGATTCAATTAAATGAGCCAAACCATGGGCCAATTCGAGCAGCCCTTGCAAAAGCATGGCCCAAAATCGCTGAAATTAAAGAGATAAGTGAGAAGAGCATTCACAGGGCATTGGCAAATCTTCCAAATACTTTTGACGCTGTAAATGACCTTTGCAAGCAAATCCCTATTACGGTGATCAGTCACTTCCTAGGGTTAGATGCTCAAGTTGCTAAAGAATACGCTCAAGACGGACTCAAAGTGGTGCAAGCGCTGGATCCTTACTTCACACTCAAAGACTTAAAGGACATAAGCAAGTCATCTCAGCGATTGAGAAAATTTATCCAAGCTTCGCTCACGACTTCAAGTGCTGGTAAATCCAGATTAGCGGAATCCATCCGTGAGCATACCTCAGAAGCAGAGACAGTCTCTATTTTGGCCTTTTTATTTATTGCGGGCTTTGAGACTACTTCTACCTTACTCACTAGCTGCTTTTATCAGCTCCTTACGGCAAAACAGCACAACCTACAAGTTGAGGAATCAACTGCTGTACCTTTCGTACGAGAAGTTCTAAGGGTCTATTCGCCCGTACAGATCACAGGGAGATACACCACAAGAGAGTTGCAAGTTGGAGGCCTTAAAATTCCAGAAAATTCTGTTTTAACAATCTGCGTGGGTGCCGCTAATACTGATCCAGACCATTTTGACCAACCGCTTTCATTGAATCTAAGGCGAACTAAAAGTTACCATCTTTCTTTCGGTTACGGAATCCATAGGTGTCTGGGAGCACAACTAGCTGAAATCGAAGCGAGCACTTTTGTGAAATGCCTTGTGAAAAAGGTAGATCGCATGAAATTGCTAGAACCACCAAAGATTGAAAAAAAATTGGCCGTGAGAAGTTATAGATCGATGAAGGTAGGTTTTAAATAACTGGTGCTATGAATCTTGAAATTGAAAAGGTTTTAGGAGAAAAATCAGACGAACTGCTGTTTCAAATTGCGAAGATTTGGTCTCAAACTGGTGCTTTGCCCAAGCATATTGATCCGATAGATCGTGCAAAGGAAGCTGTATTAATAGCCAGAGAGGAAGATAAAAGGATTATAGGCGTTACCACCTCAAGAATTGTTGAGTATGCGCAGCTCAAAAATCACTTCTTTATGATCAGAGGTTTCATTGTACCCCAGTTTCGCATTCCTGGCTTGTTTATGAAGATGATAAAACAGACAATGTGCGATCTAGAATCATATTCTTTGACTTTGAGGGAACCCGTAAAACCAATCGGAATCCTGGCGGAAGTAGAAAACGCAAAGCTCAAGAGCGCACGTCTTACAAGGCTGGCTTCAGGCTTAACATTGCAGGGATTTAGCTCAAAGGGTAATCCAATCTACGTTTACTACTTCCAGGGAACTCGATTTTGATAAGTTGATGTGTTCGCTTGAACTACTTCTGGAGGAAACAACCAACCTAACTCGTCCTAAAAAGGAAAAGAAAGTACCAAAGGAGGGAGTAGAATCGTGTCGACGAACCTCCTCACTCCCGAAGGAACATGAGTTTGAGACGTCACTAAAAAGGAAAAGAAAGTACCAAAGGAGGGAGTCGAATCGTGTCGACGAACCGCCTCACTCCCGAAGGAACACGAGTTTGAGTCGTCACTAAAAAGGAAAAGAAAG
>JBCCLV010000116.1:0-11552 GCA_039026695.1 Bacteroidota bacterium | reverse complement strand
TCATAAGCGAAGATGAATTTCGTCGAAGATTTTAAGGAACACATTTTTGATAAAAACGATGAAACATTCGAAGATAGTTCTTTGGCGCTGTTTGATTTTCAATACCACAATAATCAGATCTACCAACGTTACTGCAAGCAGCTAGGTATTATGGCAAAAGCTGTTCAGAAAGTTGATCAAATTCCTTTTCTCCCCATTGAATTTTTCAAAACGCACGAAGTGAGTTCATCTTATAAAGCAGTCCAAAAGGTATTCAAGAGCAGTGGTACTACGGCAGGCCAACGTAGCAAGCATTGCATGAGCGATCTAGGTTTTTATGAGCAGATTTCGCAACAGATCTTCGAGGGTCTTCTAGGTGAAATCTCTCAGTACACTTTAATTGCGCTTCTGCCATCATACCTTGAACAGGGTGATTCTTCTCTGATCTACATGGTGGATCATTTTATTAAAAAATGCAAGGAAGGATCAGGATACTACCTGGAGAAAGATATTGCCACCATTATTGCTGAAAGCGAAAATCCTATGCTATTTGGAGTCTCATATGCACTGCTTGATATGCCTTCAGTTCAGTATGAAGACTTGCTGATTATCGAGACAGGAGGGATGAAAGGACGGAAGAAAGAAATCACCAGAGAAGAACTCCACAACGAAATAAGAAGAAAGACAGAGGCTTCCAATATTTGGTCAGAATACGGAATGACAGAGCTCACCTCACAGGCCTATGGAACAAACGGGACTTTTTCATTCCCTGCTTGGGCAACTGTTCTCATTCGGGAAGTTAATGATCCTTTTAGCTATCAGGAGCAGGGCAAGACGGGAGCTTTAAACATTATTGATTTAGCCAATGTAGAGTCTTGTGCCTTTATAGAAACAAAAGATCTTGGAATAATACAAGAAGCCAAAAATTTCAAGGTATTAGGAAGGTTAGACAACAGTGACCTCCGCGGCTGTAATCTCCTTGTTTAAAGTACAGAACCCCATTTTGAACGAAGCAAGGAAATAAAACGGAGTTTTGAATGTTTATAACAAAAGAAAAGTCCTACTTTTGATCGAAGTAAACTAGTTAACCAAAACGTAAAATCATGAGGATAAAGCTTACAGCAATTGTTTTAGTCCTACTTTTTCTAGGCGCTTGTACACAGAGAACTTGCCCCACTTACGCAAAAGAGGACGTGAAGAAAGAAGAAACCAAATCTTCTTTGGCTTAGTAGCCAATATTTTTCTGAACATCCAGCTTGGTAATTTTTGCATCCGAAAGGATCACCAAGCGCTCCACTACATTTCTCAACTCACGGATGTTCCCAGTCCAGTCTTGTTTCTTTAGTTCAGTGATCCCATCTGGTTCGATCTCCTTTGGGCTTGCACCATAGTCATCCGCAACTTGTCCTAGAAAATACTCGATCAACAGAGGTATATCTTCTCTCCTATCTTTTAAATCTGGCACCTGGATGATTACCACACTTAATCGATGATAAAGATCTTCCCTAAAGTCCCCTGCTTCAATTGCTTTCTTTAGATCTTTATTGGTGGCTGCAAGCACCCTCACGTCCACGTTAATGCTTTTATCACCTCCGACTCTGGTGATCTTTTTGTCCTGCAATGCACGCAGAACCTTGGCTTGAGCAGATAAGCTCATATCTCCTATCTCATCTAGGAATAAAGTCCCGCCCTGCGCCTGCTCAAATTTCCCAATTCTTTGTTTGTGTGCCGAGGTAAATGAACCCTTTTCGTGCCCAAAAAGCTCACTCTCAATAAGTTCCGATGGAATTGCTGCACAATTGACTTCAATCAAACCCGACTTTGACCTTTCACTCTTTTCATGCAACCACCTGGCGACTAGCTCTTTTCCTGTCCCGTTTGAACCTGTAATCAAAACACGAGCGTCAGTAGGAGCAACTTTCTCGATGGTCTCCTTCACTTCTAGTAAAGGTTGCGAATCACCGATCATCTCCGACCCTTTTTTTACCTTTTTCTTTAGTACTTTGGTCTCAGCAGAGAGCTTTCCGCTTTGCACTCCATTCCTGACCGTCAAAAGGATACGATTTAGATCTGGCGGCTTTTGAATAAAATCATATGCACCCTTTTTGGTTGCTTCTACAGCGGTATCAATAGACCCGTGCGCTGAGATCATGACAAAAGGGATGTCAAGTCCTTCCTCACTTACTTTAGTGAGTAGTTCCATTCCATCCATTTTAGGCATCTTTATGTCGCAGAGCACAAGATCAATTTTTTGGTCGTTCAGCTTATCCCAAGCATCCTCTCCGTCTTCTGCTGTCAATACTTCATAATTTTCCTCCTTTAGTATATCACTCAAGGCTTCTCGAATGCTTTTCTCATCATCTACGATTAAAATCTTCGCCATATAATAGTTTTATAATTGAATCTGTAAACGGGATGCAAATAGTGGAGGAAGTGGCTTACACATCTACTACCCAAAAAATCAGTACAAAAAACAAGCCAGTAAGCCGGATTCTGTTTTATCCTATCATTTATCTAGACCGTCAATAGACAGTTCAAACGACCCACCCAATCCTACTCGAGCGAGCAGCTCTCAATTGCAGGACCTATTTGGTCTTTCAGCGCGCAAGGTTTACCATGCCCCTTCAATTACTATCCGGGCGGTGAGCTCTTACCTCACCTTTTCACCTTTTCCCTCAAGACCAGGCATGAAGGTAGTTTATTTTCTGCGGCACTTTCTCTATCCAAAAAATGGATGCTCCCTTTTGGGAAGTACGCTGCTCTATGCTGTCCGGACTTTCCTTTCTCGCTTTCGCAAGAACGATAGGTCGGCTTGCTTTTAGCAAAAATATCAATGAATATCTTTTCCTGTGATTCGAAACTCCCAATCATCGGCGTGCTGCGCAATTTCCATAAACATCTCCTTAATTACTTGCTCAGCGGTAACTTCCAGGAACGCGACGGCTTCTACTTTCAAGAAGTCATCTTCAATAATGAATTTTGAATAGGGATACTCTGCACTTTCAGTAAGCAATTCCTGGTAAGGGATGTTGTTAGAGATGCTACACACTTTTGTTTTAAGCTGTACCATCTCCCGCTCGTACTCGCTATTATACTTTAAGTGACCGGTCACTGTTTGAAACCTCCCGTCCTTAAGAGGCACGATGATGATGGACCTGCTACCATCATAGTCCCTGTATTCACCATTTATCTCCTTTGCATACGCTTCGCAGAAAATCTTAAAATCCATGCCGTTGATGTTCTTTAGGTTAGACAATTGAAAGTTAATGAAAAATGATGAGGCAACTACTGAAAAGTGGACCCAGAAACCGATGTGCTGTCGCCTGCACTCTTTGATTTTTCTTCTTCATTTTTCCGCCTAATTCCTTCGTTTCTTGCATTTGTGAGTAGCTCCCTCAAATCATTGAAAGAATGGACAAATCGCAGGCTGATACCTGTTTCTTGTGCAAGATTTGTGTTTGTCAGATTTACCAAAGTATTACTGGTATTTTGAAAAACTTTGGCCCTCAAACGCCCGTCACTGGTAAGACTATACTCTACTGACCAGTCTCCCACGATGCTATTCAGGGCACTTATATTTTGCTGCTGGTCATTTGTACCAAAATTTCCACCCCTGGTCAACCTTAGCCGTCCATCGAGTAGCGTGTAGGCAAAGCGAAGTTGAAAAGTGTTGAAAGCCTGCTCATCTAGTGAGGCAAGATCTACCTCAATTTCCAAATTTTCATCGATTTGGCTGACGAGATAGCTTACCTGATTAGAGAGGATCTCACTCACGCTACCACCGATACCATTGCCCGCACCCAGAGAAAAGCTATCAAACGGAGAAAATCTCCTCAACAAGAGTAAGCTGATGAACTGACGTTGCTTCTCCTGCTCGCTTGCTGCTATTCTGGTCAATTGTTCAACAATCCTACTGTTTGCATCACCCTCATTTTGTAGTTTGATATCAAAACCTATCGTTGGTGATAACATTGAGCCCTCCATCGTAAGTACCGCTAGCACAGGCACTTTATTATTCAGATCTGACTCGTTTTGCTCGTCCTCACTGAATAATTCAGCAAAAGAAGCTCTTTGCAGATAGGTGGCTTGTAAATCCAATGTAGCATCGTAGGGATCACCGTACCAAATGATTCTACTCCCTTGGGTTACATCAAACTCCTTATTGATTAGGTTTGACATGGTAAAGTTGTATTCCCCGTCAGCAATCTCTAGTGGCCCAAACATGCTGAATTCTCCATCCGTATTCAAAGAAAGCTTCAAATTTCCCCTGCCTCGCCCGCGTATTATATCGCCCTTTTTAATATCAAAAATCAACTCACAGTAAGCTGCAGGAGTCACCGCCATATCAAAGTCCAGAGTCAATCCTTTGATACCTGTAGACTGTTCTTCGACGATTTGTGCTGTAGTATCGGAAAAATTAACGAACTGGATAAAATCCTCCTGAGAGGCACTTGCTGATTCGGAAACTGGAATGAATAAGCGTGTATTTGCTTCGGTCCTTACATTGGCCTTTATAAGAATATCGTTTGTGGGACCAGTTACCCTAATGTCTCCTGAACCATAAGCTGATCCGTAGTACAAATTATTGTCCAACGATGTGGTATTAAGAAATTCAAAATTTTCTGCTGAGAGTTTTAAGTCTAGGATAAATCTCTGAAAAGAGGAGTGCTTCACATCTCCAGAGAGTCGTGCATTCGACCCTTTACGATCAACCATGCGCACTTCGGGAATTTTTATCAGATCTCTCTCAAGTAAGATCTCTCCATCGAAGGAATAAAAAGTATTTAAGTACTTTGCTAATCCACCTCCGTTATTAATATTCATACTACCTAAGAGTAATGGCCGGGAAATGGTACCGGTTAGGTCAAGCTTACCCGTTGCAGTTCCCCTAAGATTTGAAAAATTTTCCTCTACAAATGGCCTAATGAGGATCAAATCCGCTTGATCAAAAGCAATATCAAAATCAAGTTGTTCCTCCTCCGCAGCAGGATAGTAATTTCCCCGAACTTCAATTGACTTGAACTCATCTCGAATGACTTCCATTTCAGATTTTACAGCACCAACTGAAGGATCCCACGCAGATGAACCACTCACATCGCCGATTTCTACATCATCATACTTTAAATTTTTAAGGAAAAAATCTCCTTCATACCGAAAACCATCAGACGCTCCCTGCTGAGATATGCTAAAGTTCCCATTTAGGAAACCGGCTACTTTACTTTCCGTAAAAAGATTCGCTTTGTCCATATTTAGATCCTCCAAGAAGATATTGATCGTAGATTCTTCCTTATCAGAAATCCTTCCTGAAAGTCGGACGGACTCACTTTGATCATACAGTTCTAAATTTCTTATCAGCACCTCATGGGACTTAAATACGATCTCATTGGTGGGATTGAACTTCCACTCGTCACTCAGAATAGATATATCCGAGGGCAATACTTTAAACGTAAGCGAATCTCGCCCCAGCTCCAGCTTACTTTCCAAACGAATGTCAGAGGCAGAGCTGGGCTGCTCAATCAAAGTACTTAGCTCGATAGTCTGATTTGACCATAAACCCTCCAGTAAGAGGGCTTTGGTGGTGGGAATACCCTTCAGTCTTTGCCGCTTGCTTTTAAAGATAAATCCGGTAAGTATATCCCTCATGCCTCCATTAGCAGCCACATTGACTTCCAGCAATGGACTATACAAGCGATTGTCACTTATATTCAGTGAATCGCTTTGAAAAAAAAGTGAAAGTGTTGTGGACTTACTTTTACGATAAGAAAACTCGGCTCTAGCGTTCTTTGAAATAGCTAATGGAACACCAAGCGAGTCCAGGTATGGATTTATGTTTTGCAGTGATACCTGCCCACTCAGATCGCTGTAGGAGCCTTTGACTTGCGCCTCTACAATACTTGTATCTGCCTTATCAATCAAGTTGAGCTTTTCTGCGAAACCTTGACCAAGAACAGGAAGATCCCTAATCAAATCAGATATCTTGAACTTTCCGTCCACAAGCAATTCAGCACCAGGCATTCGCAAGCTTAGGTGCCTCGAGCTATCTGCATCAATTTCAGCTATCAAATGGATAGAGTCCAGCGGGATCTTACGGTCCTCGATAGTCAAAAGGCCAGAATCAATTTGTAAATCGCCCGCTAATTCATCAAAATCAAAATTCTGCAACAACACATCCAAATGACCTTCTAAGGAGATAGGTTGCGCGGTGAGATTCAGCGTATCCGCAAAGAAACGTTCTACCTCAACATCTACATCAGTAAACTCTCGACCATCTCTTAAGTCTAACTCAGCATTTCCTATTACCTGGCAGTTGGGATCTGTAACGATGATCTCGCTCTTAAAAAAGTTCTTTTCAAAATGACCATTCAAATAGGCAGAATCATAAACATAGCGGTTTATTCCACTATTTAAGAGCGTAGCCTCTAGGTTGAAGTCTGCATTCTCTGGAGTGATACCCTTACCATTGACTGATGCTGTGAGATTTACTTTTTGTATTTTATTAGATCCTATGATCGACCCGATATCTAACTGATTAAGCTCTAGGTTACCTATATAGGACATCTGAGAAGCATCGGATGGGATCTTAAGATTGATATCTGAATAAACAGATCCCTTGTCACTGTAGAAATCACCTTTGGCCACAAAATCATTCAAAAAGCCGGCGAAGCTCCCCACAAAATCAACCCTCCCTACCTTTTCTAAATTGGCAGCAAACTCTCCAACATACGGACTTAGATCATTAGGTAAAAAATGTGCATCCGTGATATCTGCTAAAATGAAAGCCTGCTTAGTATCAGGTAATCCAAAGCAACTGACCCCTCCTTCTACAAAGGTTTCCTTGCCAATAGTGATATTCAACTCCTCAATATTAAAGTCGCCCACCTTTCCCCAGAAAATACCATTGACTTCCAGATCTGATTTCAAATTTTGTGTGCCTGTCAGCAACTTTACATCCCCTTGCGAAACCTTGGTAGCAGATAAATTCATGGCAAAAGACACGCTATCCACAAAGGCGGAAAAATCATCGTATCCATTGTAAAAAAGTACAAGGCTATCAGCCAGAGAACTTTCAGGTGTTTTCAAGTCAAGATCATCGAGACTCAGGGATCGCTGCGAAAAATTGAACAGAGTAGTCCAGTTGGTGACTTCAAACCCAGACCTCCGCTCTATCGCCGAAAACTCAAGCAGTTTTCCCGAGATCGTATCTGAGATCACACTGAACTGCGCAAGTCGGATATTGGGTATTTCAACTTCGAGATGACCAAAATCCAGCTTGCTATAATCCGGAACTTTATGCTGGTCTTCCAATCGAAGACGAAAATCACTTAACTCAATTTCCTCTACAAATACTAACCTTGAAGCAGTATTGGGATCTTTTTCTTTGGCGAATGATTTTACGAAAATTGAAAGATTGAGCGCTTGTGCGGAATCATACTTGACTAAGTTCATCTGTATACCATCTGCATCAATCTCCTGTACTTTCAGTTGCTCTTCTCGAAGTAAATCAAGAAGCTCGTAGTTTACTCTCAGCGCATTTGCGTAGAGCAAGGTGTCTTCCTGCAAGTCTTGTATGAGTAAATCTTTTAACTCAACCTCATCAAGCCATGTAATTTTCACTTTTTGTAAACTGATCTTATGATCAGTTTTGTCGGCAAGACCGCCCAGAATTTGTCTGGCAAGAAAAGTCTGTACAGCACTGATCTGCAGCAGAAAAAGTATAATTAAAAATAAAAGTGCGCAATAAAAAAGTAGCCCTGAAAGGAACTTTGAAAAGGATTTGCGATAGTTTACTTTGATAAGTTTTTTAGTCAAAAAAGTAATATGGGAGTAGTCCTAGGAATAGAAACCTCATGCGATGAAACATCAGCTGCTGTTTGCGTAAATGGCAAAGTAATCAATAATGAAATAGCTGGGCAAGCAGTTCACGAGCGCTACGGCGGTGTAGTCCCGGAGCTTGCCTCGCGCGAACATCAAAGAAATATCGTGCCAGTAGTGCAGCATGTTCTGGATTTAGCTGATGTTTCCAAGAAAGAAATACAAGCAATTGCATACACAAGGGGACCCGGCTTGCTAGGCGCGCTACTTGTAGGTACCAGTTTTGCTAAATCAATGGCTGCTGCCCTGAACATTCCCATTATTCCCATAAACCATATGCGGGCACATATACTTGCTCATTTTATCGAGGAGCCAAGACCTGAGTTTCCCTTTCTGTGTCTCACCGTAAGCGGAGGGCATACCCAAATAGTTAAGGTGAGTGGAGTAAACGATATGCAAATCGTGGGGCAAACCCAAGACGATGCTGCTGGCGAGGCGTTTGATAAAGCAGCAAAAATGCTTGGTCTTAAATATCCTGGTGGACCTGAGCTAGATAAGCTTGCTGCCACAGGAGACGGGACTACCTTTCAGTTCGCAAAGTCTGAAATGTCTGGGCTCGACTACTCTTTTAGTGGCATAAAAACCAGTATTCTCTATTTTCTCAGAAAAGAGACGCAGAGGAATCCTGATTTTATCCAGAAGCATTTGCATGACTTGGCAGCAAGTATCCAAACCCATCTTATCGATATGCTGATGAAAAAACTGGAAAAAGCCGCGAAAAAATTTCAGATACATAGAATTGCCATCGCAGGAGGTGTTTCGGCAAACAGTGAGCTTCGTCACAGACTAGACAAAGCAAAGACTACACTAGGCTGGGAAACCTTCATCCCAGACTTTCAATATTGTACTGACAATGCTGGGATGATCGCAATAAGTGGTCATTTTTACTTCGAGGCAGGAATTGCAGGAACGCTAGCAGACAGCCCGCTACCTCGAATGCCTTTTTAAGCAGTTCTGTTATATTTTTAAGTAATGGCGAAAGGCAAAGAGAGATTTTCCAATAATGTGCAGATCAAAAACCGTAAAGCGAGTTATGAATATGAGTTCATTGAGAAGTTTGAGGCGGGATTGGTCCTGAAAGGAACGGAAATAAAGTCGATACGTGAGGGAAAAGCAAGTGTCCAAGAAGCCTACTGTTATCTGAAGGATGAAGAGGCGCTGGTAAAAGGGATGAATATTGCTCCTTATACAAATGCTAGCTTTGAAAGTCATGAAATGACACGTGAGCGCAAACTGCTGCTAAAAAAAAGAGAGATTATAAAATTGAAGGAAAAGACCGAAGAAAAAGGTCTCACCATTGTGCCAGTAAGGCTTTACATGAACAAAAGAGGTTATGCGAAATTAGAGATCGCTTTGGCCAGAGGTAAGAAGATCTACGATAAGAGAGACGATATTAAGAGGAAAGATCAGCAGCGGGAGCTGGATCGTATGAAGCTTTAGAAAATTATGGTATTAGTATTAAATCAAGATTATTCACCACTCACAGTATGCTCAGTACAGCGTGCCTTCATGCTTGTCTTTTTAGGGAAGGCCGATCTTATCGAAGAAATTAAAGATCAAGAACTGCGCTCAATCTCAGCCACTTTTCCTTTTCCCTCTGTCGTACGAATTAAGAAGTACATACATGTACCATACAAAGGAGTAGTGATGAGCAGAACTAACATCTTCAAAAGAGATAACGGAAAGTGTCAGTATTGTGGAACTTCTAAAGACCTCACCCTAGATCATGTAATTCCCAGATCAAAAGGCGGAAAGTCATCGTGGACGAATCTTGTTACTGCCTGCAAAAAGTGTAATTCAATTAAAGGAGACTATTCTCTGGAAAAAGCAGGAATGAAGCTTGCAAATAAACCTGTAAAGCCATCCTATCTATCATTTCTTAAAATGAATCACGGCTCTTATCGTCACGAGTGGGATCCCTACTTAAATCCAAAAAAGACATTCTTATGAAAATTTTTGTCACTTTTTTGCTACCAATATTCATCCTGATTGCCTGCGGTGAATCCAGAAAGGATGAAAGCACCAGCGATACCAGGGAGGAAATTTTGGAAAAATTTGAAGTAGAGCGCGAAGAGTTGGATAAAAAAATTGATGAGCTAAAAAAAGAATCTAAAGAAGTGGCAGAAGATGCCAAAAAAGATGTAGAAACCGCACTTAGAAAGGTTCAAAAGCAGCGAAAGAAGATTTTAAGAGAGACAGAAAAATTGCGTAAAGCCACAAAGGAAGAACTAGAAAACACCCTAGATCAAGCTAAATCTGAATATGATAAATGGCTCAAGGAAAAGAAGAAGGAGCTCAACAAAAAATGAGCGGATTTATACCTAAAAAATAAAGCATAAAAAAATCCACCTTAAAAGTGGATTTGTATGGTCTCAATCTCTAAATGTATTATTCTTCAGATCTTTTAAGAGATTTATAAAGTAACTTCCTTGCGTTTGCTTTCCTTAAAGTCTGTTCTACATCTGATACAATTCCCATCTTTACCTCAGAATCGATATTTAAAGCCATCGTGATTCGATCTCGCTCGGCTTCTGTAAGCTTATCTTTTTCTTCATTTACAAACCTTGTAAGCTCGTCTGATTCCACGAAGACATCATTGGTCTGAATTCTAGGTTCTTCTCCATAGATCCCAACATTTGAAGGTTTCCCGATATATAAATGACTTACTAGTGTCTTTTTCTGAATCTTACTGAGCTGGGTTGCCTTAGGAAGTTCCTGCTTGACAAGAATCTCCTGCTCTCTCATTACAGTTGTGACCATAAAAAAGAATAGTAGCATGAAGATAATATCTGGTAATGCCGCAGTAGGAATGTCCTGAGATGCTTTGCTGTTTTTCTTAAACTTTGACATTGCTTGATTTTACTTATCAGGTTCTGCAATAGATATCGCCTTAGGTATCCCCTGACGCGCTTGATTGTAAATCTTTTTTTCTAATTCTTCGCTTTGGTCGAGCTCCAGAAATTGCTGAGCAGTTAAACCAACACGCTCTGCGTAGATCTCATTGTAAGCAGCGTGTAGGTTGTCTAACACATCTATGTAAAGATCGTAACTGGTACCGCGAGTTGCTTTAAAAGACACTATCGCTTTCTTTGGATGATCGGCAGAAGTTGGAAGCTGTTTTGCTTTTGCTTTCAATGAGGCTGGCAAACTATTATATAAATCTATTGCCTCTTTATCATTTCCAACATTTCCAAAGTTTAGCACATGATCTTTAACCATTTTCTTAAGTTCAGAAATTGGTTGGTTGAATGGTTCATTCTCGACTAACAGTTGATCATTAGAATTAGCGAGAATTTTAAAGATATTTCTCTCTTGAAACTCGACAATCGGTTGATCTGGTTCTGGCGGTGGAGGAAGCTGCATTAAAATCCCCTTGTCATTTGCTATCGTAGTGGTTACCAAGAAGAAAATGAGCAAAAGGAAAGCAATATCCGCCATGGAGCCTGAGCTCACTTCCGGTGTTCCTCGATCCTTATTTCTAGCCATTATGAAAAAGCTTTTTTCAATTCTGTAATCACAATTCCCAGGATGGCTCCAATTGCAAGGATGTAAAAGGTAGTCAAGCTTGCTCCAACTAGCTTTACTGTAGTGGCGGAGTGCTCACCAGTTGCCTCCCCTGAAGAAACTACGTAAGCCACTATGAACACGATAATTAACCCACCTACACCTATACCAATCTTCTTTAAGGACTGGGGGTCACC
>JBCCLV010000115.1:0-11560 GCA_039026695.1 Bacteroidota bacterium | reverse complement strand
GTAAATACTGAGGCTCAATGATCGTCTTCTCAAGGATCAACTGCTTCCTACTTTTATAATCAATCGGTACTCCAACAGAATTTGAAGGCAAGCTTCTTGCGGTACCCTGAATGACTGCCAATGCCTCGGCCAATAACGGTTCTTCTAAGTCCCCTAATAGCTTGAGATCGCTGAGGAAATCGAGTTCATCCACCAAAATGTCTGGGGCTAGCCCATCCTCATAGTCTGTAAACCCCTCTGAGTTGGCAAGCTTACTTACGATCGGCTGAATGGCATAGCGATGGTTTTGATTAAGACCATCACCATCCCGGTCCAGAAATAAGCCTGGTTTATTATCATAAAGCGTCAAGCTTCCTTCGTTTTTACCAACCGTGGTAGTCCCTATGGTGGTAACATCCATGTAGGGATCTAAGCCGACGATCAAGAGTTCAGACGCAGAAGCAGTTCTGGAAGAAGTGAGAACAAAAAGCTGGGCAAGCCCACTTAGCCTACTTAATGGTTCACTGGAAACTTCCTCGTTGTTTGCATCAAAAATTGGGAGCGTTTCTCTAAATCTAAGAGGCGTATTGAAAGTTTCTGATAGCTTTTGATTGTAAACGATTGTTCCAAGATTTTCGCTTGCGCTACCAGCCCCATAGATTAGAGAACTGAGAATTCTGGTGGTGGTAACTGAGCCTCCAGGATTATAACGAAGATCGAGCACGAGATGACTGATTCCCTGTGTTCTGAAGTTGAGAAATGCCTCGTTTAATTGTCGGTGTCTCTCATTATTATTAACAAATTGGTTATAGACCAAATATCCAACCTTGGTACCCCCTAGATCAATGATCTTAGATAGAAAAATGGGATTCTCGTTGACTTCTTCTGCTATCAAGTCAATCTTTACATCAGTGGAAACAATGTTCTCTCCATCAAGCTTCGCGAGGGTAAGATTGTAAGCCGAACTATTGAAAAGTAACTCTGCAAAATTGGATTCGGTCAACTGAATGTCATTGACCTTTGTGAAAAGATCACCTCGCTTGAGTCCTCCCCTATCTGCAGGACCTTCCGCCACGACATACCTAACATATCCGAAAACCTCGGTGCTCCCAGGCGACTCACGCAACAGACCGAAATCATATCCAAAGGAGGTCGAAATACCTTGAAATGAATTTTCTAAGGCTATATAATCATCGAAAATTGCGGAAAATCGATCATTTGGCGCGAGTAGTTCATTATTGAATAGATTCTCTGAGGAAGAGGATTGATTCAAAAAAGAGAACAATTCTCCAAAATCCGAGAAACGATCGTCGGCTAACACCCCAACCTCGTCCTGCCAGAAATAGAACAAATTCATCGCTTGCCAGATAAATTCATCTTGGGGCCTATCAAGGGTAGTAGATGCACCTTCACTGGGACAAAACCTGATGGTCGAGCCATCAAAATCCACCCTAACATTACAACCTTCTACATCGTCGGACCCACATCCAAAAAAGGTTAACATTGCGATCAAACTGATCCAAATTCCTATGGACTTATGATTAATCATGTTTGATAAATTCCACCCAATACAACATTCAGCTTCAAAACTTGTCCGTGTGGTAAAAAGAAAAATTAAGGATATAGTTCCTTTTTTACTTACCACTTTACTGGCTCAAGACCCTTGCTTGATAGGAATTGGTTGGTTTGAGAGAAGTGTTTGGAACCAAAAAACCCATTGTTCGCTGAAAAAGGCGATGGATGCGGAGCTTTTAAAACAAAGTGTTTGGTATCATCTACGAGCGCGCCTTTTTTCTGTGCATATGCTCCCCACAGCAAAAAAACAATGTTGTTTTTCTGCTCTGAAATTGCAGCCAGCACTGCATCAGTGAAAGTTTCCCATCCTCTTTTTTGGTGAGAGCCCGCTTGCCCGGCCCGTACAGTTAAGGTGGCATTCAGCAATAAGACCCCCTGTCTAGCCCATCGCTCAAGATTTCCAGAAACTGGAATTTCTATTCCCAAATCATCTTTGACCTCCTTGAAGATATTTTGCAATGAGGGAGGATGTCGAATTCCCTCCATGACTGAAAAGCTCAACCCATGGGCTTGATTGGGCCCATGATAGGGGTCTTGGCCCACTATTACTACTTTGGTCTCCCTAAAAGGACAATATTCAAATGCATTAAAGATCTTGGCACCAGCAGGATATACTTTATTTGAAGCGTACTCCTGTTTTATAAATGCTACTAATTGCTGAAAGTATGATTTAGTGAATTCGTCCTTAAGTTGCTGTTTCCAGGAAGGTTCTATTTTTACTTCCATGCATTTATTTTCTTATCACAGTCCTTGGTAATTTAAAATGAAATTAGGTTAAATTGATCTCACGAATGGTAACGACGGTAACAAACGGAATAAAAGTATCGGTGGAAACCGCTTATCGGCATGATCACTCAAAGCCGGCTGATCAGCACTATGTTTTTACCTACCGAATTACCATTGAAAATAATTCCAATAGCACCGTACAGCTAAAAGCAAGGCACTGGGATATAAAAGACGCCGCACATCCCAGTCATGAAGTAGATGGTGATGGGGTGGTGGGGAAACAGCCCGTACTAGAACCTGGCCAAATGCATCAGTACGTTTCAGGCTGTAACCTTAAATCAGGAATTGGAAAAATGAGTGGACATTATGTAATGGAGCAAATCCTAAATGGCAGTGTCTTTCATGTGGAAATTCCCGAGTTTATGATGGTCGTGCCTTTCAAGCTCAATTAAGGGTTGGGGATAAAGCACTTCGCTTTTCGAGTTACTTGTTTTCTTAAGTACCGTTTCTCAGCTTTAGGACCGCACTCTCTACATTCACCTTTTGTATACTGTTTGTATAAAAAGGCCATAAAGCAAGCACCGAATCACCTATTAGCGCCTGTAGAAAATCTTAGGAGAAAGCTGAAAAGCGATATTTCTCAGATCCAAGTTACCGACCAAAAAAATGAAAGGTCAATCACTAAAAGCATCAAAATAGTTGCAAGAACTAGTGCAAGCACCCCGAAGTTCTCCTCTTTTCTTAGACTGTTGATTCAGCACCTTGGTGTTGTATCAGTATTAGAAACAGGCACCTCCTTAGGCCTCAACACGCTTTACCTGGCAGAGAGTAACTCCCAGGTAGCCACAATCGAAGGTTGTCCTTCAATCGCCAAGCTGGCGAAAGACAATTTTGATCAGTTTTCAAGAAAAAATCCAAGACTCGCAATTGGGAAAATAAGAGATATCCTAGAGCAAGAAATTCTTATAAATAGACCGGATTTTTATTTTCTAGATGCAGACCACCGATCAGCGGAAGTGCTTTTTTGTCTCAACCTCATCATGAAGCATACCCCCAAAGCCAAGTGCATTGTGATTCATGACATTTATTGGTCACCGGACATGAGAAAACTCTGGAATTCAATTATCAAGGACACAAGATTTAACTTGACCATTGACCTATTTCAGGCAGGACTCATTTTTTTGAATCATCCAATAGAAAAGCAACATTTTACTCTTCGTTTCTAAACCTACGTGGTTTATCTAATTTTACAGGTAGTTAGATAAAAGTTGAATTAAAAGCTTAGCTGGCGCACTTATAAAAATTTCAAATGAGCGAAGAAAAAAATGCCGAAGACCATTCTGCTATAAACAATCCGGCAGGAAAAAGCAGAACAGCTGTTTACATCATCATAGCGGTAATGCTTTTGGCAATTATGATTTACTTTTTTTATCAAAATCAACAGCTTAAGGAGGAATCAAGGCAACAGCAAAAAGAGATTGCCAATGCAGTACTACAGCTGGATTCGATTTCTGGCGAGCTGGACCTAAGGATTTCGAGAATCCAGCAACTTGGCGGTGATATTGATACTTTGGAGGCACTAAAAGCGCAGCTAGAGGCGGACAAAAAGCAACTATTGGTAGATGCAGAATATCAGCGAGGAAAAATGCAAAAGCTCAACGACAGGGTAAGTGGCTATCGGGATCTTCTACTGCTTAAAGATGAAGAAATTGAAAATCTTAAAGTGATGAATGAGCAACTCACCGAGGAGAACACAACACTCAAGGTGCAGAAAAATATCCTTAATGACTCAATCAAAAGACTGGAGCAAAATAAGCTAGAGTTGGTAAAAAAAGTAGCTACTGCCTCAAGACTAGAGGCTGCAAACCTCAGCATCAATGCGATCAATGAGCGTGGAAAAGAACGCAGCGGGGGAGAATACCGCAACCGCCACATCCAGCAATTGAAAATAGAATTTACTGTACTGGAGAACGAGATCGCCCCGATAGAAGGGAAAAACTTGCTGGTGCGCGTTGTAGCACCTGATGGGAAAGTCTTATTTGATGTAAGTCGCGGATCGGGCTCTTTTACTTTCGAAAACCGAGAACTCTTCTACACAGCCAAGCAGGAAATTCTATACGACAGACAAAGCCAAAAAGTCTCATTTTTGTACACCAAAGGCAGCGAATATGCCCTAGGCCAACACACCATTGAGATATACACAGACGAATATGTAATGGGTACCGGCAATTTTGTAGTAAAATGAAGTTAAGCTTCTTTTCTTGTTGACCAACTTTTACTTCGACCCTATCTAGACACTCCTTGTTGACTTTAACCCAAGGATTCATTCATTCACTCTTTGGGAATGAATCTCTTTTCAGTAGATTCGCGATCCAATTTAAATTTTCAATTAACAAGATGAAAAATTACGAGACGGTATTCATACTTACTCCCGTTTTATCTGAGGCACAGATGAAGGATACTGTCGGAAAATTCAAGAGCATTCTTGTAGAGAATGGTGCTAAAATTGTGAATGAAGAAAACTGGGGCTTGCGAAAGCTAGCTTACCCTATTCAACACAAAACCACCGGATTCTATCAGCTTTTTGAGTTCCGCGCAGAACCTGAACTTATCGGGAAACTTGAAACTGAATACAGAAGAGAAGAGGCAGTGATGAGATTCCTAACTACCTCCCTTGATAAGCATGCAGTTGCTTACAACGAAAGAAGAGCAAAAGGCGCATTCAAAAAAAATAAAGAATCTAAAAAGGAGGCAGCATCATGACACTACAAAACGAACCCATCAATAGAGAGCAGAAAAAGGAAAAGTACTACCGCTTTAAAAAGAATGGGATAAAGTACATTGACTACAAGGATCCAGACTTTCTCATGAAGTTTGTAAACGAGCAAGGAAAGATTCTCCCACGAAGACTTACAGGGACGAGTCTTAAATATCAAAGGAAAGTCTCTCAAGCAATCAAAAGGTCCAGGCATCTTGCTTTGATGCCGTATGTTGGAGACTCCCTAAAATAGTATCAGCAATGGAAGTAATATTAAGAGAAGACATACAAGGTCTTGGGTACAAAAACGATACTGTGTCAGTAAAAGCTGGATATGGTAGAAACTATCTGATACCCCGTGGCATGGCGATGATTGCCAGTTCCTCTAATAGGAAAATGATTGATGAAGAGATTCGCCAAGCTGCGCACAAAGCGGAAAAAGCTAAGAAAGATGCAGAGACAATCGCGAATAAGATCGGAGACCTTACGCTTGAGATAAAAACAAAAGCTGGGGAAAAAGGAAAGATTTTTGGAGCGATAACTCCTATTCAGGTAGCTGAAGCACTTGCTAATCAAGGCCATGAAGTTGACCGAAAGCGAATCTCTTTCGAGCAAAAGATCAAGGAGCTAGGAGAGTATAAGGCAATTCTAGATTTGCACAAAGAGGTGCATCATCCAGTAAAATTGAAAATTATTGGAGAATAGCTCGCATTTTAAATGAAAATGAAACTAACCCTGTTCTAAAAAGAGCAGGGTTTTTTTGTGCCTAGCTCTAACGTAACAAGCCAAGGTCACTTAGTCTATCTGAATGTAAACATGCTCCTCAGACGTCACTGAAAGTACTTCAGCCACTTTCTCCGTCACAAGGTCTGCTCCAGCCTGATCTAGATGTGTATAATCATGCATAAGAAAATCCCGATTTGGGAGAGTAAGTGTATCAAATCGTTCAAAATCAACTAATTCAATAAGGTCTGTAGAGAAGCTATCGGTTACTTTCTTTACTGGGGACTTTTTTTCGATAGCACGCAGCATTGAGTGATAGGGATAATCTAAAAATAGGATCCTGCAGTCTTTTGCCAGCAGGATTTTTATTCCTTGGATGTAGGCGCTCTGCTTTACCTCAGCAAAGTTTGGTATCGAGGCATATACCGATTCAAAAAGTAATGAGTCTGTTTTTGTAAAGCTTGGTTCTCCAACCGCATACAACTTATTCGTTTTTTCAAAAATCATTTTCGGCTTTGGGTTCTTTATCACGATCCTCAATAAATCAGATGGCGAATAGCCAAGATCATATAGCCGAACCATTGCGTCTATCGATATACCGGACATATTTCTGTCCTTGGATTTGCGTCGTAATTGGGCAGTCTTCGACACACTGATTACAACTGTAGATGAAGCGGGTACAGCTTGCGCGAAAATCAGGAAATCGTAGGTGCCGGCCCCATGCCTAGCCGCAGATTGAATATCAAGATTAGTGAGTTCACTCATAAGTGAAAGGTTTAGACCCCTGTACAACTGTGAATCCCCCCAAATGAATACAGCATCATCACCATTGTGCACTTCGGGTAATCGCTCATAAAAAGGCAAGACAAGTACGATCACAAGTAACCAAAGTACTGGCAGCAACATAAGAAACTTGAATATCTTGACTAGAAATGATCTCATTAAAATTGGAAGTAGATAAATTCCTGTTCATTACCACTAAACCATAGAACTGCTAGGACTAATGAGTAATAAAAGGCGTATCTCATAGATTTATGCCAGAACAAACCGAGATTTTGGAGGACAAAATCTGACTCCCGTTCTTTCCACTCCAAGAGTAGCATGATGATGATTAAACTTACAATTAAGTAAACATTGAAGCTCTCAAGTCCAACTGGAGCTGAAAATAGAGAAACAGAAAATAGCTCACCAAGATAGGAGAATGCGTGTCCCAAGTCTTCCGCACGGAAGAAAATCCAAGCCAGGATAGTGAGTGCAAAAGTCAGAAGTATAGATGCCAATTCATGGAAAGTAGGGTAGGATCTGCCAGCAGCAGCCACATCCAAATTTCTCCTGTTACTTTTCGAAAGCAGCAGGGGAAGAAAGTAAATGGCATTTAGCAAACCCCAGATTATAAAAGTCCAATTTGCACCATGCCAGAAGCCACTTACCAGGAAGATTATAAACGTATTTCTGAATTTGGAAGAAATGCCACCTTTACTTCCCCCCAAAGGGATATATAAGTAATCCCGAAACCAGGTAGACAGTGAGATGTGCCATCTTCTCCAAAACTCTGCCATATCTCTAGAAAAGTATGGAAACGCAAAATTTCGCATGAGCGAAAAACCAAACAACTTGGAAAGACCAATGGCAATATCAGAGTAGCCTGAAAAATCACCGTAAATCTGAAATGCAAAAAAGAAAGCCCCTAAGAATAAACTACTGCCGTTCATATCGGCAGATTGCTCAAATACATGATTGACTACTTCAGCGCAATTGTCGGCAATCACCACTTTTTTGAATAACCCCCACAATATCTGCTTGCAACCTTCAATCGCCTTTACGTATTCAAAGTTGCGCTTCTTGTAAAACTGTGGTAGCAAGTTAGAAGCACGCTCAATTGGGCCTGCAACAAGCTGCGGAAAGAAACTCACAAAAGCGAAAAAAGCCAGTGGATCCCGGGTAGGTTTAAGTTCCTTGCGATACACATCTATTGTATAGCTCAGCGTTTGAAACGTGTAGAAACTAATACCAACTGGCAAAATGATGTTAAGCGAATATTGATCAAGGCTTAATCCAAAGAAGGTAAACGCACTTATGAAGTTCTCAATAAAAAAATTGCAGTACTTGAAGAACCCAAGCATACCCAGATTAAGCACAAGACTTACAGCCAACAATACCTTTCTCAGAGATGGGGCTTCTTCTTTTGCCAGTTTCAAACCAATCAGGTAGTCAACCGTGCTACTCAAGACGATCAGGCTTAGAAATTTCCAATCCCACCAGCCGTAGAAGACATAGCTGGCAGCAAGCAAAAGAAGGTTTTGATAACGAATACCATACTTATTAATTGACCAAAAAATGGCAAAAACGATAGGAAAGAAAACCGCGAAATCAATAGAATTGAAAAGCATAAGACTTAGTCGCTCGCAGACTCTAGTGACCTTTCTTCAGGCTTATCATCAAGCAGGCTGAGTTTGGATAAGATGGCCAGAATTGGAAATATAAAGGTGATAATCGGGAAACCAAAAGTGCTCTTTTGGGCATAATTTGCCACACTGATAGAAAAAAGGAAACAAGTCCCCGCCAGGTAAATAGTTTTAAGGTGATCATTCCTCACAGTGTAATACCCCCGAATACCTCTTGTGATACCGGAATAGAAGATCATCGCATAAATGAAAATACCAAACCATCCCGTCTCCAGCGCCATCTTTAAGTAACCACTATCAGGTGGAAAACCAGCAAGCTCATGGTCAGGATTGTACTTTTGCCCCAAAGCTTCTGTGGTGAGGACACCACCTCCCAAGGGATGGGAATAAATATATGGCTGGATAAATTGCCTATTTACATCACGTACATTTAAGGATGCATCTTCCGAATCAAAAGTGGATCTAAACCTATTTACTGTTGCGTTACCATAAATAGGACCGTACATCAAGACCAGAAATCCCAAAGCGCCAGAAATGATCAACAGCACCGTGCGGAAATTATTGATCGTCATTATCGCAAAAAGCACAAGGCTGGCAAGAAGCGTGGCGTAAGCAGTCCTTGTCCCTGAGTATCCTATTGCCAGAATCATCAAAGAAGCGCCTGTGAGGTACATGACTTTAAGACGCAGATTCCTGTTACGAATACCAAAGATCAGAAATATAGTAGCTGACCCGGAAATAATGATGCCCGCCGAAGCAGGATCCGCTAGCAAGGAAAAGATCCGATACCTTCCTGAAACATAGATCAGAGCATACCTAAGTGGGTCTGAGTGGATGTAGTGAATGATGTGCTGAGGGATGCCAAACCATTTCTGATAGCATGAATAAAGCGCACTTGCAGATGCTAAGAAAAACCATAGGTTGAAAAATTGATTAACAAACTTCTTGCTATCAATCATCACTAAAACCAGTAAGTAGATTATCAGTGCACTAATAGAGCTCCGGAAGGCGAAAAACCATCCCTCCAATGAGTGCATGTGAGGGTTAAATGCTTGTATTACTACATAGAGCTCATAAACTATGAGCACCCAGGTGATCAAAGAGTATGAGTCCGATTTCATTACTTGAATGGAACCAACCTTTCTCTTAAGTAAGATCAGAATCATCAAGTATACACTAATGGCCTGTACCAACGAATTAATTGGGAGGCCTTTGGTCCCGAGAAATCGCTCTAGCTCAAAGAAGACAAATGGAATCACCATCATGGTGAAAAAGCCATATCTAGGGTTCACGAAAACTATAAAAAGAAAGAACACTCCCAGAAGGGCAATCAACAATAAGAAGGTAAGTTTTTCCCCTTTGGCACTTACAAAAGCAATAAACAAAGCACTACAGAGGGCGAAAAGTACACCTATTGGCCCCGAAAGCTTATTTGCAATAAAGATTGATTGAAGCCACTGTGAAAGCCGGGCCACCATTTTAGAAGAACAGTATCTTGGTTACTAAAAAAACGAAGACAAGGGTGACAAACAGTGTAACCACAATTATCAAAATATTTTCATCCGAGAACTTGTCCTTCATCTTTATCTAAAATTCATCTCGGGTTTTCTGCCCTGTACTTTTTCCCGTTCAGCATAGCACCAATAGCAGTGTATCGAACTAGCCACTCGTAAGTTATCATAGAAAATACTGTAGTCAGGATTACCACTAAAGTTGCCTTGATCCAAGGTGAGCTATCAAATTGGAAGAAGAGCAATTGTAACCCAACCACGATAGGGAGGTGAATTAGGTAAAACCAATAGGATGCATCCGAGAAGTACCGAAGGGATGGAGACTGTTTTTTGAAGAGATGCATAAAAAAGGCAATGTGACCCAAGATGAGCAAATTAGACTGAAGAGACAACAATAGTGACTTCCAGAAATATAACATCTCAAAAGTATTTATAATCGGTATTAAAGCCACACCTATCGCTAAATAGGCATATCTCAAATATTGATTTCTAAAGAGGAAATCCACATTATTGTGAATAATGTATCCAATCAAGAAAAAATACCCATAGTAGCAGATCTGGTTGATTTGGGGTATAATACCAGTATGCGGCTCCACTTTTTCACTGTAAAGAAAGAACTGGATCAAAAATAGAAACGCCGTAGAACCAAAGAAAAATAACTCATTTACATATTTAGATTTGATACGAACACGCTTAAATGTCTTTTGAAGAATAAGCTGCAAGCAGTAGAAAATCATCAAATAATATAGAAACCAAATATGGTAAAATCCTGTCCAGCGCAGATTGCTTAAGAAAGCATTAACAAACAAATTACCCTGCTCACTCAGGTTACGATAAATGGAAAAAGTATAAGAAGTAAGCGGGACGATTAGCAAAACGCTAAAAAAAAACGGAACTAAGATGCGCTTGAAACGGTGCTTCAAGAAAGCACGATTTCCAATCTTAAATGATAGAAATCGAGCAAAAAATCCGGCTACCAGGAAGAAAAGCGGCATTCGGAATGAATGAAGATACTCATAAATAAAATCCATACCATTGGATATATTCTGATCTCTCGGCCACCCTACTCTTGGATCTACCTGATAAGCCATAACTCCGTGTAGCACTACCCCTAGCCACATAGCTATCCCTCTTAGGGCATCCATACCGTGTATTCGCTGTTTCAAAGCAGTTCCAATAATCTAAAAAAAGGGAAGACTAACAATTAATCTTCCCTTATTCACTTCGGTAGAAACTTCTATTTTTTAATAAGCCTCAATAGTTGTTGCCCTAGGGCTTCGCTTTCAAGCTGAACTAAGTACAAACCTTCAGGCAGTGACTCAAGACCTTCCAACTGTACGTAATCGCTACCCGCTTGAAAATCCATGTTCTCTTGGTGGATAGCTTTACCTTCCATATTGATCACTTTCAGAGTGAAAGTATCATCTACATGGCTAGGGACAGCAATTCTCAAGATACCCGTACGATAGGGGTTGGGGTACATGAGCACTTGACCCCCAAAGGTTTCAGGCTCTGCACGCTCCACTACACTAGCTTGACTCGCAATCCTGGCACCACTTGTCTCCTGTACACGATTAGAACTAGATATAATCAAGCCGCCAAGGTAAGCATAGGAAGCAAATGGACCTGCTGTCATTGATATGACCACCTCACCGTTCTCATCAGGAGATATGTTTTGTATTTCTACTAAATTATTTGTGTTGTAAGATGCATTTAAACTAACACTGTTTCCATTGATCGTATAAATGGTAGTTCGATCACCACCACCATCTCTACTTGCAAAAAACTTAAAGCTGTATTTCTGCGAAAGATCGAGGTTAAAAAATCGTAACTCTGCAAGTCTTCCAGCATCCATCCAGTAGGTACTTCGCATAACATTATCC
>JBCCLV010000114.1:0-11560 GCA_039026695.1 Bacteroidota bacterium | reverse complement strand
AAATGATTCATGAAGGTTTGTGTTTGGTTATTGATTAGATGAATGCAGGGTCTTAAGTATTCCCTTTTAGTTAGCTTTTACTTTGGACTCTACAAAAAAGGAAAGCAAAACGGTAAATTCCGTACCGGGAGAAACCGTAAACTCGGTATCAATCATGTAGGTAAGGTCATTGTTTTCCAGAACTTCTTTAACACTCTCAATGATGGCGTTATCCGTTACAACAATGGTTTGTCCATTAAATAACTCTCCCTTTTCAAGGATTTTTTGATTAACCCCAGTTATGCTTACATCTACAAAACCCGAAATACCACCAGTCAAATCTTTGATGCTTACTTCGATTTTTGAGATATCCAGATCCAGGATTTCATTTCCAAAGTCTTTAATCTCTTCCTGTATGTCAGTAGTCTTTGGACCGGAAGAGTAGCTAAACTGACCGACTTGTGGCGTGAAGGAAGTTTCGTAAGTAAAGTCATCAATTATGATCGTTTCTATTCCAGCCTCACCACAGGAAAAGCTGAGAACTAAAACAAAAGAAAAGGCAATAAGTAATTTTTTCATGGCGTAAGATTTTAGATATTCGTCTATACACGTAAAAGTAAAGAAAATGGGCCACAAACCTCCTTGTTCAATTTACAACACCATTTTTTCAGCTATGCGCACCACCCTTTAGCAGATGGAAGGACTTGTCGTTAAATCTACCGGACTTTGGTACGAAGTAGAGATCAATGGGCAGCGTAAGGTTGCCCGCCTGCGAGGAAAGTTGAAACTAGAGGAAAAAAAGCTTACCAATCCAATTGCAGTTGGTGACACAGTAGACCTAATAGCAAACCCTCAATCGGACGAGGAATGGGTGATTACAGGAATTGGTCAGCGAGAGAACTACTTACTCAGGAAAAGCCCAAGGAAAAAAGGGCATGATCATATCTTGGCCAGCAACATTGACCAAGGAGTGTGCACGATCACTTTGCGCATGCCACGCACTTCGGTAGGTTTTATTGACCGATTTCTCGTTTCTCTGGAAGCATTCAGGATTCCTGCCGTATTGCTATTCAATAAATCGGATCTGTATAAGCCAAAAGACCTGGCGCTATTTCAAGAACTCAACGAGATATACAGTTCTTTGGGGTATCAGGTGCATCTTACCAGCTTTTTATCAGACTCAAGGGAGGAGCTAGAGCAGATTTTCTCAGGTAAAAGGAGCTTGCTTTCAGGACATAGTGGTGCAGGCAAATCAACTCTGATCAATATGCTCATCCCTTCTGCTGCTCAGGAAGTTGCTGCAGTCTCTACTTTTGCCAATAAGGGGGTTCACACCACTACTTTCGCAGAGCTTTTTCATCTGGATAGAACTTCCTCCATTATCGATACGCCAGGAATCAAAGAGCTTGGAATCGCTGAGATCGAGAATTCCGAGCTGGGCCATTACTTTCCTGAAATGAGAAAGCTACTTGGGCAGTGTAAGTACCACAATTGCTTGCATGTAGAAGAGCCTGGCTGTGCTATCAAGGAACAGCTCGGAAAAGAAATTTCTACAAGAAGGTACGAAAGTTACCTATCTATTCTTTTCAATGAAGACAATCGTAAGTAGCATTGCTTACTATTAAACCTGAACGAGTTCTAATTTTCGTCTTATGAAAAATCAATTAAGAAGCACGGTCATTTTTGCAATCTTGGGCATCTGTTCCTCATGTGAAATCCTGAATCAGGTCGCCTCACTGCCAAGTTCTGGCAGCTTGCCATTAACAGAAAGTGAAATTATCAGCGGGCTAAAAGAGGCCTTGAATGTAGGATTGGATAATTCTGTGGACAAAGCCTCCCTTGCGGGAGGATACCTGAAGAACGAGGCGATTAAGATCTTACTGCCAAAAGATGTCCTCGATCTGAAGGAGAAAATTGAAGGCAATTCAATAGCCTCGGCAGCTTACAATACCTATGTGAATAGATTTAATGGAGGCAGTGATCTTTTTAATGAGCTATTGAAGTCCATGAATAGAGGTGCTGAAAATGCGGCAAAGAAAGCTGGACCTATCTTTCTTGGTGCAGTAAAAACCATGAGTTTTAATGATGCAAAAGGTATTCTTAACGGTGGAGATAAAGCTGCAACCCAGTACTTCGAACGTACAACTTCTTCGCAATTATTTTCAGCTTTTAATCCAGAAATGAAGAGTGCGCTTCAAAACACAGGAGCCAGCAAGGTCTATGAGAAAACCTACGACTTCCTTAACTACGATCCTGCAGGGCTGGGAATTACTACAGTCGGAAAAATTCTTGATGTATCCATTGCTCCTTCGCTGGATCAATATGCAACCACCAAAGCAATCGATGGCTTGTTTTATCTAGTTGGAGAAGAGGAGACCAAAATCAGAGCGAATCCTTACGATTACGGTAAGCGGATACTTGAGCGAGTTTTTGGTAAAAATTAGAGGTACAGCTTTAAAAAAGCTGGAAGGAGGGAAAAATTCCCTTGTTTCAGGCACTGTTTTATCTCGTACATACACCGTTTTTTTAAAGCCAGTTGCTCTGAGGGAAGCCGATTGAGCTGTTTGATTTTCTTACAAACAGCTAGCGTGCTCCGTTGATGAGAAGACTGAAATGCAAACTGCTTTTTAGAAAGAGATCCCGGAACATCTCTTTTTTTTACTAGTATCTGTGGGGTATAGCCGTAATGATGATCTCTACTTGAGCGAATCCAGAAGTCAAAGTCTTCGTAGCTGAGTGATTCATCGTACCCATCTAGTTCGTCCAGGACCTCTTTCTTCATCATCATCCCAGGCGGGGAAATAAAGTATGTGGTAATCAGTTTTTCGTAAATGTCTTTCTCAAATACAGGCTGATCTGGCTTAAAGTGGATAGAAATTGTATTTCCTTTTGGATCTACATTTTCCACGTTACAAAATTCAACACCAATCTCTTTTTGATCAAAGGTCTTCAATCCCTCTTCAATTCGGTTTGGAAGTAATAGATCATCTGCCGCAAGGTCGATTACATACGCTCCTTGGCATTTTTTGAGCGCTTGATTGAAAGCACGACAATTACCCAGTGCTTGTTCAAGGCTAATGAAAGTGAAATCATGCTGCTTGGACAGGGCACTAATGACTGTTTTGCTAGCATCTTCACTGCCATCGTCAACTACGATTAATTGGATATTGGGGTGAGTTTGTTTTGTTACCGATTGGATTGCCTCTTCCACATACTCTGCCTGATTATGACACAGACACACTACCGACACCAATGAAGACTGCACAGGGTAAACTTAGATTTATAAATTCAATAAATGTTCTGCAAAAGCAGATATACCTGATGCAAGCAATTCTATTTCTTTCAGATTGCTCTTGTAAAAGTTGGTCTGGTTGATTCTACTGCGCCCATGCGCTGCTTGAAGATCCGAAGCGTTTCTTGTGGCTGCCCTTGCTGAGAAGAAATTCCCAAGTCAAAAAATTCAAAGCCAAGTTTGGTGTAGTGCTCTGTCATACCTGCAATGAGAAGGACCATTGGACTTTGGGTCCTGAAAAGTGGACTGGTACCTGCCAAATAGTAGTAAGCAATTTTCGAGTTGACTTTTACTGCTATGCATGCTGCAGACATTTTCTCATCACGAAAAATGCCGAATAGATCGTAGGATTGAGGGAATGCTGCTACCAGTGCTTTTAGTTTAGGCAGTTCAATATTTATCTGTAATCCTTGAGCCTGCCTGCAAACTTTCAAAAACTGGTGAACCTTCCCAATATCATTGGATAGTAAGTGTCGGAATTGGAAACCGCTCGCTTTGAGTGCCTTTAGCTTTCTCGATTGCATATTATGAATCTTTGATTGCCAATGGGGATCTAGTACAATGTGTTGGTTTATATCGTTGTATCGTATTGAATATCCAACTTTTGTAAGCCAATTACAGTCAATAAAGTCAGCGTAGATAGGAGAGGGGTGATGGATGATCATTGACTTTATTTTGGCTTTTAAATACTGAGTGATTTCATTGTTAAATTCCAGATAACTGTCTAATTGACCCTCTTGCTTTCTTAAAAAAGAACCGAAAGGACTTCTATCAATACTTATTGCTTTATCGTTGTGTAGATTAAACGGAATAGAAAAATGATCATTTTCAAAAGCTTGCAGCACCTTGTGTTGCTGAAGCTGAAGGTAGCCGGGCTGGTAGTAAAGGAATTGGTTTGGTATTTGCCACTTAGCATTGGATTCATCAATTTGTGAAAACACCTTAATCATGTGCTCAAAACTAATGTCAATGAAGATAGAATGTCTTTCGAAAATGTTTCTGGTGGCTGCACAGATTTGGAAGGTATGAGATTTTGTATTCCATTGGTACTACTGGGGATTCTTATTTTAAATAAAGGAACTGCCCAGGTTTTTGAAAGGAAAGACCTCCAAGTGCTGGTTAAGCAAGGAGCGCATCATCTTTACAATGGGCAAAAAGATTCTGCATTTTATTATGCAAAGAAGATTGAAATAGCACTTCCCATGCACCCGATAGCGCCTTTACTTAGAGCTATGTCTATTTTATGGGCCAATATCCCATTGATCTCCCCAGAACTATTCGAGCTTATGGAAAGCCACCTGGACTCAACTGTTATGCTAGCAAAGCAAAATGACCCAGACCTGAAAGATCCGGAGATGGTATTTTTTTCAATGGCTGCTCATGGCGTATTAGCTGAGTACTATGCTGATCAAGATCATATAATGAAGGCAGTCACGGAGGCAAACAAAGCTTATGGACTGCTGAAGAAGGGATTTGATATGGTAGATGCGTATCCTGAATTCTTATTAGCAACCGGCTTGTACAATTACTTTGTAGAGCGCTACCCTGAAAAACATCCCGTTTATAAGCCGTTTGTCTGGTTTTTCAGGAGCGGAGATAAGGCGGTTGGGCTCAAGCAACTTGAGAAAGCTTCGAGAGAGTCTATTCTCACAGATGTAGAAGCGCATGTTTACTTGAGTTACATCTACTTGAGATATGAGTACAAGCCACAGCTTGCCCAAAAGCATCTCTCTTTTCTTTGTGAGCGTTATCCAGATAATTATTATGCGAAAGCTAAATACCTGGAATCTCTGGCCAATCCAAAGGATTTTCAAGATGTCTCATTAGAGTTAATCAGATTGCTAACGGAGCAAGAAAGCCCCTATTATCAACTAGCTGGATATGTTTTTCTTGGGTACTATGAAGAAGTCGTGAAAGAAAACCCTGTCATGGCACTTGATTTTTATCGCAAAGGAATCAGTGCGGGAGAACAGATTCCCGATCATGGTGAGTACTTTAAAAGCTTTGGTTATCTAGGGATTGGAAGGATTCTTTCCCAGAATGATGAAGCAGATGAAGCAGAGAAAATGCTGGGTCTTTCACTAAAATTTGCCGAGACGGATCAAGTGAGAAAAGAAGCAAAGAGCATTCTCTCTCAGCTGTAGTGTAGCGGGTAAGATTCTGCGAAATCTACATTAATCGGGCCATCAAATCTATTGGTCTAAGGCTTGTCAAGTATCAACGAATCAGGAGATCACCCACTGATTTTTTACCCTAACCTTGTGGAGTAAACAATACAAAATTTCAAAAAAATTAAAACAATCCATAGCTGGTTGAATAAGGACGGAGTTGCTTTGGTGAGGGCGCTCCGTTCGCTTTTTTACTCCACTGTCAATGTATCGCTACTGACTGATACTATCCCAAAAAATCCAAATATTTCTTGCCCATCAATAGAAGGCACATATTTTAAATTACCTGGGATTCGTGCCGGGGTGGTACCAGATGAGGTTCCTAGAGAGGTGATCTGTGAGCTTAGCAAACTAAGATAATCATATGCGTTTGCACTGATTGATTCAAATTCTACGGTCATTTTATCTCCTCTATTATAACCAAAAGACCTGAAATTGTTAGGAATTAGGTTTCCATCGAAAAAGCGATCATCCAGGATTGTAATACTTTCTGGGGTTGTAAAAGGACTTCCATTTTTAAAAAATCTCCACCTGTAGTGATTACTCACATCTACGGGATCTATCGCTACTATGCGGGGAAAGAAAACGGTAATTGGATCGTCAAGATCAGGATCATTTTCTTCAAAAGAACCAATAAAGAGTCTTAATAATGGTACTTCCTCTGGAGTTGCCAGAAAGTCCGAGCGAATCTCCTGGCCATCGGATAAAAAAATTCTGACACGATATTCAGCTTCACTATCTGCGGCAAATGCTGAATCTGAAAGGTAAATTCCCTCCATATCGTAAGTGTAGGGAAAAGTTTGACCGGTCCTGGCCTGCACCAAGATCGTAGCATCTTCAATAGCCTCCACTGGCTCAGGACTATTGAAACTACTAGATCTTGTGAGCTTTATGTACTGCGTTTGGTTGGTATTTGTGAGCCACCCTTCCACAGTGATCTGATTTCTAGCATCGGGTAGTTCTACTGTTACTACATCTTCTACACCGAGTGCAAGTTGATCGCAGGCGCTAGCGAGTAGGATCGTAAGAAGTGTGATTGGTATCCTCAAAACTTGAAATTGTAGGTAACAGCCGGTATCATACTTCCAAATATGGAATATTGAACGATCTCACCAATACCAGGATTCAATTCCGACTCCCGAAAGAAGTACGAATAGGGATTTTTCCTGGAGTAGACATTGTATATGGTAAAGATCCAATAATCCCTATTTTTTCTTTTGGCGCCATTCTTTTTTGTGGATTTACCCAAAAATTTGAGCGAAAGATCTAGCCTGTGGTAGTCCGGTATACGTGCATTATTTCTTGCTCCAAAACTTGGCACTAAATTTTCCTCAAATACGAATTTATCTGTCGGTAGCGTTACGGGAATACCGGTGTTGTAGATGAAGTTAGATGACGCACTTACACGATCGGATAGTTTGAAATTGAGGGAAGTGGAAAAATCATGCGTTTTGTCAAAATCTTCAAGAACAAAACGGATTTCATCATTTTCTGGTACTCTGCTTTCTGCGCGCGACAGAGAGTAACTGACCCAACCGGTCAATTTTCCAGTTTGCTTGCTCAAGAAGACCTCCAGCCCATAAGCCCGGCCATTGTTGATGATTAGTTCTGTTTCAATGTTCTCATTGAAAACCAAATCAGCGCCATTTCTGTATTGAATATTATTTGTAATGTCCTTAAAATAGACTTCTGTAGAAAACTCCCATAGATTTTTCGGGCCTTGAAAGTTTTTATAAAGCCCAAGAGAATATTGGTCCGAGATCAGCGGAGGAATGTACCTATCGGTAAGTTTCCAAATATCTGTGGGTGCTGGTGCGATGGTGTTAGATATTAGGTGTATGTACTGGGCATTTCTCGCAAAAGATGCTTTTATAGAGGTGCGATCATTGATTCTAGCATTAATGGCTAATCTTGGTTCCAAGGTTCCGAAAGACTCAATTAATTCTCCTTCCCTAAAAAGCAGAGTGTCTACAATCGCTGTGTCTACTGGCGTTGCACTTTCGTACAAAAAGACCTCCCTGGGCCCGAACGTATGCAAAGTGCTGTACCTAAATCCGTAATTCAAGTTGATATTGCCAAAGGTCACGTTGTGGCCAAGGTAGAGTGCAGACGCGAGCCCTTTCTCTCTATCCAGTTCAATCAAATTGGTACTATTTCCGTCTGGATCAAATGGCTCTCTAGAGCCAGGAAGTAAGCTGTGGAAAATGCTGTTGGCTCCAAAGATGATTTCATTGGAAGTTTCGAATGTGAAGGAAAAATCAGCTTTGAATCCAAGGTCTGTAATGCTAGATCTCCCGATGAATGCGCCCGGCTCTTCATCGTTTTCAATTCGGTAATTGTAGTCGCTGACGAAAAGAGCAATGTTGGAGAACAACTGCGGACTATAAAGGTGACTCCAGCGGAAGTTTAGTATCCGGTTTCCCCACCTCCGAACAGATGAAAGCCCTACTGCGTTGCGATCAGATCCATAGTAACCTGAAAGATAGAATTGATTGCTGGTATTGGGCCTGGTATTTAGTTTGATGTTTAAATCTTGGAACCTTACTCGGTTTCTTCGTACGGAACTACTGCCAAAGTCACTTAGAGAAAGATTTAGAAGACTTTGGCGACCGCTGACCAGGAAGGAGCTTTTATTTTTTTTGATCGGCCCCTCAATCAGCCCTCGAGCTGATAAGATTCCGATTCCGCCTGAGTAGCTGAGCTTTTGGTTGTTTCCTTCTTTCTGTCTCACCTCAATTACTGAAGAGGCACGTCCTCCATAGGATGGTGGGCTGTAGCCTTTCATAATCCGGATATCATTTACAGCTTCAGGGTTAAATACAGAGATCAGACCGAAAAAGTGATTAGGATTATAAATGGTAGCTTCATCAAATAATATGAGATTTTGATCCACGCTTCCACCACGCACATGTATTCCGCTTGCATCCTCTCCAATTGCTTTAATTCCGGGCTGTAGCAGTGCATTTTGCAAGACATCTACTTCGCCCAGGAAGTAAGGTACTTGACCTTGTGTTTCATTGATCCGTATTTTCTGAAGTGACGGAATATTTTCCTGGACATAGTCATTTTGGTCCGAGGCGCTGATCTCAATGTCCTGCAGTTGTGTGATTTTAGGCATCAGCGAGGTTTTGAGATATAGGTTCCGGTTTAATTTCAGGGTGGTAGAATAGCTGCTGTAGGAAATATGGGAAACATTAATATCATACGTTCCTTCATAAAGTGTGATTGAAAAATAGCCATAGCCATTTGTGATGGTTCCCAATTTGGTACCGAGGATGGAAATTGAAGCCCCGATGATATGTTCTCCAGTCTCTGCATCTTTCAGAACTCCATTTATTGTATAAGATTTAATCTTGTAAGGAATGAGAATGATCTGATCCTTATTCTGCCGGTAATTGAGCACTTTCTGCTCTTTGAGCATACTGAGCAGCTCTGAGAGTGACTGCCCCATTTTACAGCTAATCACCTGATTTGGTAATTTATCAGGACTAAAAGCAAGGTTTACATCCTGCTGAATTGAGTCTAGGATCTGTATTAGAGGAAGTTGCGCAGAAAACTTTAGGTGATATTCAAGCGGATTCTGGGCCCAAGCGGAAGAATTTAGGCAAATTAAAATAGTGCAATACACACAAAACTTGAACGGCGAGGACGACACGCAGCAAAGTAAGGCTTAAGACAACTTTTTAGTTGCAGCCTTTACCTGATATTTTGACAAGTTGGCTCTGTCTACTGGTCTTAATATCTAAAATTTGTTCCAATAATGTCAGCACCTCACCTAAGCCCTTTTTCTGAAAAGAGGCGGATATGTGGCAATTTTTAAGGTCTGAGCTCTCTAGTTTAAATTCCACGTTGTAATACTCAGCAAGCTCAGCAAGTACCTGATCAAGGGGGGTACTTTGAAATTCAAAAATGCCATTTCGCCAACTCATAACGTTGGGAGTAGGACTTTTTCTCACCTCTACGGATCTACTACTTTTGTAAAATATTGCCTCAGTACCCGCAGCGACTTTAGTTTCCTCACCTTCATTGTCAAAGGCAACCAATCCACGATCAACGTAAAGCTTTACCTGGTCACCCTCTGTAGAAAGATTAAATGCTGTTCCCAACACTTTCACATCTACTTGACCCATCTTGATAATGAAGGGTTTACTGCTCTTTTCAATGTCAAAATATCCTTCACCAGAAAAGGTGACATCTCGTACAAGTCCAAATTTCTCTGGGAAACTAATGTTCGAGTTTTTATTAAAAAAACCTCTTGAACCGTCAGGAAATGTGATCTCCAGCTTTTCATCTCCTGAAGTGTATGCAATCTGATCAACTGGTTTATCTGCTAGGTAGGCAAAGATCGCTACAGCAAGTAAGACAGTAACGCTGGCAGCAATTTTCAACCATCGATTTTGGCTCTCTGAAGGTTTAGACTCAACTTTCCTTTTGAACTTATTCCAAGCTTGAATTTCATCAATCTCAGAGGCAGCAGGATTGGTGTGTGCATAAAGGAAATCTACAAAGCTCTCCGAGGCAGGTCTATTGCTCTTACTAGGCACTCCTTTTTGCGAATGCAACTCATTATATCGGATGAGGTCTTTTTTCATTACTCTGTAGTCAATCCTGTTTTTCCCTACCCCCAAAATATTTGTAATTATTTAAGATTTCAATTCTTTAAAACGCTCATACACTGTCTCCAATGATTCTCTTAGCTTTTTTAGTGCGATGCCCATTTGATTTTCTACCGTCTTTTTGGACAGCCCAAGCTCTTCTGCTATTTCTTCATAAGTCATGCCAGCATTTCTGCTCAGGATAAATATTCTTCTGCATTTTTTAGGAAGCGCATCTATTGCTTTTTGAATGTAGACTTTAATTCTTTCATTTTCACCTTCATCTTTTTGGCCATTTTCAACGCTGAGCATCACTTCGCTTACGTCCGCCATTGCCTGCTGCTTTGGTAGTTCATGTTTGATGTAATTGAGGCATTTATTTTTTACGGCCGCATACAGGTATGTTCGTAAAGTGGTTTGTATAACGATCTGGGCTCTTTTTTCCCAAAGGTAGAGGTATACCTCTTGCGCCATTTCTTCTGCGATTGCAGAAACCCTCACGTAGGTGAAAGCAAAATGATGGAGCTCTTTGTAGTACTTCTTAAAAAGTATTTCATATGAGCCAAGGTCATTTTCCTTTACGCGCTCAAATAATAATAAGTCTTGATCTTGTTCCACGCTACTTGGACTGGACCTGAATTGAAGTTATCGAATGGTACGGGTGATTTCTGCGAAAAGACTATAACCCGCTGGAAAATTGAAACCAAAAGGATTCTCGCTAAATATGGATGCGACCATATCCTCCTCTGGTGCTATAAACAACGCTGAACCATCTTCACTTACAAAAAAAACAATTTCCGAATATGGGATATTTAAAAGGGGCTGAATTCCACTCCCAAAAAATGTGAAAAAGTAACCGATACTGTTTTCGGTAGCACTTTGAGAGAATTGAAAATCGCGACTCATGGCATCTTTTGCAAAATTATTGTTCACCAAGGTCCTTCCCTTCCAAACTCCCCGTTTAAGAAAAAGAAAGCCAATTTTGGTTAAGTCTAGCAAAGATAAGATGTAGCCATCTCCGCCGTTAGAATTACCAGCTTGATCTTGCCCAATGGGTGGATGAATAATTTCCAAAGGAGCAAAAAGGCGCTCCTGGATATACTTTTCAAAAGTGACTCCTGAAGCGTTTTCAAGTATTTTGGCAAGCAATACACCGTTCGCTGTACAAAACTGATAGCGACCAATGTTGGTGAGCCTGCGTTCCAGGGTAAATGAGACCCAATCATCACTAGCGCGCATTTGCACAAGCGTATTTCTTTGATTTGGTACAATTTCTCCATTCTCAACCACCCACAAAGGCACAATTTCATTCCAGGATAGACCAGATCTGTGAGTGAGTAAATCTCTTATTCTAATATTCTTTTTGCTTGGTTCATCATCAAAAAAAGCCCTAAACTCGGGTAGATATTGATAAATGCTATCCTCTACAGAAAATAACCTTTCGTCTACTGCGATACCTACAGCTGCCAATGTAACAAGCAAACCTGCTTTGCCAATGAAGCGTGCAGATTGCCGACTGGCATTTT
>JBCCLV010000113.1:0-11638 GCA_039026695.1 Bacteroidota bacterium | reverse complement strand
CGAAAGATTTTGTCGGAAACTTAAACTTGAAAGAAAGGTCCTGGTAGTTTGTCCCACCTGCATCTTCAGGGAGTAAAGGCTCAAGTAGTCCCAGCATAGAGTAGCGATAGTTGAATAGATAAGAAGCATTGGATTTCCTGGAAAGGGGCCCCTCAGAAGCTGCATCGATCCCGAGCAATCCTATTTGGAAAGTGCTCTCACGCTGATCGCTATTTCCTTGTCTCATACTTAGATCAAAGACACCAGATACGGCATTGGAATAAGCAGCGGGAAAAGCACCCATGAGGAAGTCAGAGTTTGCCATTACCTGACTACTTAGTGCAGTTATTCCACCACCCCCGAAGGCATCAAGATCGGCAAAATGGTTTGGATTCGGAACCTCAACTCCTTCCATCCTCCAGAGGAGTGCATTGGGATTGTTTCCTCTAATCACAATTCCATTGTTTTGGATGCCACTCGCAACACCGGCAAAAGAAGTTGCGAGTCTAGCCGGATCATCAAAGCCGCCAGCATAGCGATTGGCCTCTTCTACACTTAACATCCTGGCACTAATGCCAGCGAGAGGATTCATCGTAGAGAGCTTGTCCACAGAAGAAGATATTACTACTTCATCCAATTGGGTAGCTACTTCTGCGAGCGAGGTTTCCACAAGGGCTTCTTTTCCTGAGGTGACCAATAATGCCTTTATCACCGTCGGTTGGTAGCCCGTATAGGTAATCTCTACATCATATCTACCTATCGGTATATCTTCAATTGTCAACCTGCCATCTAGGTCGGTGACACCACCCAGAAGCGGACTAGTACCTAAAAGCTTGACAGTGGCAAAGGGAATGGGATCCTCCGAGTGGCTCTCTGATAAAGAGACTTTAATTTTTCCGGTGATTTGAGCAACTCCTACACTGCTAAGAGCAACAAGTAGTGAAAATAGAAAGCACTTCATTGAATTTTGTTTTCACACAAATCAGCGACAGTATTTCCTTATCTGCGCTCTTTCCGAACGGTTCGAACCTCTTCGAGGATTTAAGTTTCAGGCAGTGCCACTTCCATTTTTTGCCTTTTATATTCAGAGGGTGTTTTCCCAGTATTTTTTTTGAAGATTGTGTTGAATGAGGTTTTAGAATTGAATCCTGCATCGAGTCCAATAGCTAGCAAAGTCAAGTGCTCCTTTTTTGGATCTGCCAAATTATTTATGACTTCACGTACGCGATAGCTGTTGATAAAATCATGGAAATTTTTGCCAGTTTGAGTATTAATGACTTCTGAGAGGTGATGAGGAGTTACATCCAGTAAATCCGCTAAGTCACGGAGAGTTAAGTTACTATCCCGATATACCCGATCTGACTCCATTTTATGCAGCAGCGCCTTTTTGTATTGGAGTGCTTGCGCAGGTTTCAGACCTGACTTTTCATATTTCTGATTTTCTGAAATTCCTATTTGTGTAGATTCCATATCTTCAAGTACATCATTTCTATGGCGATCACCGAGTACCGGAGACTTTAAAATGCCCATATATCCCATGCTATAAACGTATGCTACACTTAGAATGGAACTCAAAATGAATCCAGAGGAATTGAGGTAAATGAGGCTAAAAAGATTCTCTATCATGAAAATCATATGGCAAGTAATTGCAAAATAAGTGAGTGTACTCAACCAGCTGACTTTGAGTTTCTCTAGATTGGAAAAGACATCCTTGATCCGTTTTCTGTATGAGGAAAGCTGTCTCACTGAGAGTACATAGTAGCAACTGCTGTAAAGAATGTAGACCCAGTTGAAAGCAATGAATCCAGATCTTTCATGAGCTGAAATAAAGTCTGTAGGCGCTAGGATCCCAACCGACTGTAAAACTCCGTAGGACAATAAAAGTAGCGTAGGTGCAAAGTGTAAATATTCTGTTTTTTGAAATCTCTTAGGCTGCCATACGAGATACTTCGTGTAGAGGTAATGGAAGGGTCCAAGCAGGAAGATTATGTTTGGGAGAAGCTGTCTGATCAATAGCTGGTCGTAGTAAGGTTTTTCTCCAAGGTATATATGAATGAGGGTGAGGGAGAGGACCGTCGTAAGTCCAACTAAAAATCGATTTGGATAAAAATGAAGGTACCGACTGGAAATTAATACAGTGATGAAAATCCCCTGACCCGCAGATATTAAAAGCACACTATTTATTAATGGTGTGAGATCAACTGATTCCATGTAGGCTCAAGACTTTGTAGCTGAATAGTTAATTAAAAGGATCGCTTTCAATGAAAAAGATACAAACATTCTGAATAGCTAGGGTTCATAATGAGGCATTTTCAGGAGTTCAATGATAAGAGTAAATCCTCTACCTTTTATGAAGTGACAAATCCATATACGGGTGTTTTCACAACCTTTTTATAAATAGTTACGTTTAGGATTTTTACATTAAAATTGCAATTAGGATTTATATAGATTTCAACTTTATACAAGGCCCATGAAAGAACATTCACTTGGTGAGTTTGAGGAGATCGTACTACTCACGGTAGCCGTGCTGTTTGAGAATGCCTACGGTATCACCATAAAGGAAGAAATAGAGCAGCGTCTAAATAGAGGAGTGAGTGTGGGCGCCATGCGGACAGCCTTAAACCGCCTGGAAAAGAAGGGGTTTTTGGAATCAGAATTTGGCGAGGCTACTGCAGTGAGAGGAGGGAAGCGAAAGAGGTACTTCAAAGTGACGCCCTTGGGTAAACGCGCCTTGGATTACGTGATGGAAACGCGCAAGCAATTATGGGATGCGATTCCCTCAGTGGCTTTTGATTTTAAATTCTCTTGAGAAAGGAATCCGATATTTACCCACCAAGGCTTGCTTCGCGGTTTCTGAGATGGTTTTGTCAGAGAGATCTCCTGGAGGATGTAGAAGGTGATTTAATGCAACTCTACGCTGAGCGCACCAACTCAGGTCGTACAAAAGCCAAATTCCAATATTGGCGTGATGTGCTTTTGTTGTTTCGGCCGGGGATTGTTCGAAATTTTTTAGAAAACAGTAATTCAACAAATCTTGCTATGCTAAAAAACTACTTAAAATCTACTTGGAGGAACCTGATTAAGTACAAGAGTTTCTCTACAATTAACATTTCCAGTCTAGCGATCGGTATTGCAAGTTGCATGATCATCTTTCTTTTTGTCAAGGATGAGCTGGCCTTCGATTCAATGCACAAGAAGAATATTTATCGCCTCTGTGAGGTGCAGGATTTTCCCGGCACAGAGACTCAGAAAGTAGCGCTATCCATGGCGGGAATGGGACCCACAATGTCTGCAGATTTCCCTGAACTGGAAGGATATACTCGTTTCTGGGGCTTTGGAGAACAGCGACTTCAGATCAAAGGGAAAAATGAAATTGTTGACAAGGTGGTGGGAGTAGACAGCACTTTTTTCGATGTTTTTGGTTTCGAATTGATTCATGGCGACCCTAAGGATCAACTGAAAGACCCTAATGATGCAGTTATTACCGAGTCTTTGGCATTACGCTTGTTCAAAAAGGCAGATGCCATTGGAGAAACCTTTACGATGAATGATGGAGACGAGACTGTAGTGATTCGGGGGGTACTAGCTGATATTCCAGAGAATTCACACTTGCAGTTTGACATGCTTATGAATATCTATACAATTGGAGCGCCTGAAGAAATTAATAGTAGGTTTGGAAACAATAATCTGGTCACCTATTTCATCGTAAATGAGAAAGCTGATTTAGGTGAATTGGAGGAAAAGTATCCGGAGTACTTAACGCGTGTCACTCAAAGAGAAGACATAAACGATAGATACAAATTATTTCTGCAGCCCTTAAAAGATGTGCATCTCGCTTCCACGGACATTCAGCATGACTATCATAATTACCGAAAATTCAATGGCTTGTACATCGATGTGTTTGTGCTTGTTGGGATACTAATTTTGGCAATCGCAGCGGTAAATTTTACTAATCTGACCACTGCCCGAGCCAGTTATCGAAGTAAGGAAGTGGGTGTACGAAAATCAATTGGTGCTTCTAAAAGTGCACTTTTCAATCAGTTTCTTTTTGAAACTATAATGCTTTCTTCCCTTGCATTTGTAATCGCACTTGTCCTTGTTGCCATTGCTTTGCCTTCTTTAAATTCTCTGATAGGTCGTAGTTTGTCTCTCTGGACCTTTTTTTATGAGCCGATCTATTTTGTTAGCGCCATCGGTCTCTCTTTAGTTGTGGGAGCTATCGCAGGGATTTATCCGTCTCTTCGTTTATCCTCATTTAACACCTTAATCGTCCTAAAAGGACTCAGGCTAGAGGAGAAAAAATCCTTTTTCCAAAGTGCACTTATCGTGGTTCAGTTTTCCTTGGCGCTTGGTATGATTGTAAGCACCTTAATAGTGCTGCAGCAACTCAATTTCATAAGCAAGAAAGATGTTGGCTTTGATAAGGACCATCTAATGTTGGTTAAAATGAATTCTGAGTCGCAAGATCATTATAGAGAAATGAAAAATGAACTCTTGCAGAAGTCCAGTGTAATGGGAGTTACTGCGTCTGGTCAGCGATTAGGGAATAACTTTCATCAGTGGGGCTTTAAAATAAGAAAGGACACGGCGTTGGTTCAGTTTACGCCCTCAAGCCTTTACGTGGATTTTGACTACTTCAAAGTGCACAACATTGAACTTGCTGAAGGTAGACCCTTTGATGCATCCATAGCCACCGACGATGGACTGGCATTTGTAATCAATCAAGCTTTGGCAGATGAGTTAGGTCTTACTGAGCCAATTGGCGCCAAAATGGGACATGGCTTCTATCCCGATGATTCTCTAGGAACCATTATTGGCGTAACTGAAAATTTCAACTTCAATTCTTTACACCATAATGTAAATACACTTGCCATGGTGGTTCACAAGGATTGGTGGTATGAAGAAATGATCGTGAAACTAAGCGCAAGCAACGTAGAGCAAGGTATTCGCGATGTTGAAGATGTTTACGGACAATTCATCGATAACTATCCACTCAAGTTTGAGTTTCTCGATGATCATTTCAACACCATGTATGAGTCCGACAAAAAACTCGCATATATTATCACGATCATAGCTGCTCTAGCCGTGATTGTTGGCTGCATGGGGCTTTTCGGACTGTCGGCTATTTCCGTAAGGAGAAGGATCAAAGAGATCGGTATTCGTAAAGTGATGGGTGCTTCCTCGAAACACCTACTTGGCCTGATGTCTAAAGACTTTGCGTTGCTCATTTTAATTTCTTTCGTCATCGCTACACCAATTACGTTCCTTTTCATGCGGGATTGGTTGGAAAACTTTGCATTCAGAATTAGCATAAATCCTTTGATCTTTCTATTCGGAGGTGTTGTTGCGTTTGCAGTTGCCATGTTTACTGTGAGCTTTCACGTGCTCAGGGCCGTTTCAGCAAATCCAGTCAGTGCTTTAAAAAGTGAGTAGTCTATTTGGGAACTTGTACGATCTATGAAACAGCAGATGCAACTGTTTTTTTACACCACTTTGAGTACAAGGAATAGTCCCGCTTTAAAATTGCCCGGTACTCTTCTACTATCCGTAAGCAGATTAAGTTAACATGATTAAGAGCTCTTATCTAGGGTCTGCTTTTTATCAAGCAAAAATGATCTGGACAAGGATGAGGCAATGCTGCGTAGTGACTGCACCAGAAATTTTCTAAATGCCACGGAAGACAGTACGCCAATACCAACAAGATCAAAAAGCATATCCAGTAAGTCAAAAGTCCTGGTGCTAAAAGCTATTTGTGTAAACTCTTCAGCAATGGCAAAAGCAAAGACGATAACTGAACCTAGATGGAATTTCCTACGGAAGATGCTTATCTGGCGAAACCTGATTGCAGTATTTAGTAAAAGTGCCAATATTCCAAAAAGCGAAAAATGACCAATTTTGTCTCCCCAAGGGATGCTATGGCCGATTTCAGAGATAAAATTACTGCGGTTGAGATCTGCTTCAATGATGAGCCAAAGAACAAAAAAGAAGAAGCCTACTAGAGGAAGAATTTGATAGATCTTTTTCATTTTAGATGCAATTGAGAAGGAGAGGTAAGAAAATTATAAGCCCTACGATTGCTGAAAAAATGCTCGCTACTAAAACAGCTCCTGCGCTGATGTCTTTGATGATTCCAATCTTCGCGTCAAAATTTGGCTCGATTAGGTTGCAGACCTGTTCGATAGCAGTATTGAGTAATTCCAAGCCAAATACTATGGAGATACAACAAAGAACTAAGCCCCATTCCGTGAGTGTGATGTTCAAAATGAAGCCTACGGTAACGGTACCTACGGCCATGGCGCAGTGAATTTTAAGATTGCGTTCGGATCTGATTGCATGAACCATTCCGTCAACGCCACATTTTACACTTTTAGTTATTGAGTCCATTGTTACTTTTTTTGATAAATATTATCTATAATCTATGATGGGGCCACAATAGCGGCCCCTGTCCTGGATCATTTCACCTCAATATTGAGCTGGTACCAATTGATTTTTCGTGTGAAATACATGGTTAATCCCAGCATTGTGGTTAGTCCCAGACCACCTAAAAGCAGTGCAAAATCTGCCAGTTGCAGGGTTACAAAAAGAAATCCGTAAAGACCAAATAATATCAATGAAAGTAGTAAACTGAGCTTTTTTGATTTAAAAATGTTGAGGGAATAAAGTGATATCATGGATACTATGCCCGCTACGGAAATCCCAAAGGCGAAATTGAAATTTACATGTTCGGTAATTGATACAAGTAGCACATAGAAAAGGCACAGCGCCAAGCCCACCAGCGTATATTGAAAGGGATGGATTTTGCGCTTATTCAGAATCTCCACTAAGAAAAAGACCAAGAAGGTGAGCGAAATTGTCATGATCGCATACTTAGAGGATCGTATTTCTTTTTGGTAGTTATCCAAAGGAAGGATAAAATCTACTCCAAATGCAGAGGCAGATAGCGCATTTCTTTTGCTTGTGTGCTCACCGATCCATGATTGTGGGTAGTTTCTATTTAGTTGCAGTACATTCCAAGCTGCGGTAAAACCATGTTTATCGATGGTTCTGGAATCGGGCAGAAAATTCCCGTTAAAACTGGGGGAGTTCCAGTCGGATTGGAGCTTGACCGAAGTTTGGCTACCGATTGGAACAAATGATAAATTCTCACTACCCTGGAGATCAAGGTTGAAGCTAAAGGTGTACTGCAAAGCTGATGCATTGAGTTGCTTTGAAAGCGGCACAGTGATCCCAGCATCAATAAGGCCAGGTATCCTTGAGCCAGGCTCAACAGCAAGTTGCTTTTCGTCCCAAGCCACTTCAATTTGATTTTTGATCCCTCTCAAGTCGGAAATCCCAATGCTTAGAAAAGCTTTGTCGTATTGAATTTCCTTCAGTCCGGCATGCACAGGTGCTTTGAGTTTAAAGTCACCTGTAAATTCAAGTCTACTAGAGTAAACCACAACTTCGTAAATGCCCCTGCTGAGTTGTTTTGGATCGATGGTTCCTGCAACTTCTAAGTTTTCGGGCAAGGTGTTCCAGTACTCCACGGTCTCTATTGCCTCTCCATTTTTCCCTTTAGTTTCATAGAGAATAGGAATAGTGAGGATAGGTCCCAAGATTTCTTGACTTTTTGCCCACTTAGCGCTCACCTCTTTGCTCGCTTGGTCATTAAGGGCTTGTCGTTCATTAATTATCCCCCTGATCATGGAAGCTGGGATGAGCAGCAGCAGTACCAGTATGAGTATAGTTATCAATTTAAGCGTCACAGAATTTTTGATTCCTGCGCTGATTTTCTCTGCAAGTGTGTCTTCTTTCATTGATTATTAGTTTAAAGTACTTTGTGTTTCAAAGTGTATGGTTAAAAAAATTATTTCAGGAGGTTTTCGATTGCTTTTATGTGCCTTTTGAAAGCGATAATTCCTGCGGTGGTAGCTTCGTAACTTGTATTGGGTTTTCTGTTTAAGAACTCTTTTCTCATTTTGATGTAATCTGTTTTTTCAAGGTATCTAAGGTGGCTTGCCAGATTGCCATCGGTAACGCCTAATAGATTCTTTAATGAATTGAAATCCATGCGGTCGTTTACAACCAGTGCAGACATGATTCCCAGTCTGGTCTTATTCTCAAAAGCTTTATTTAAATCCTTAAGGATGTTCTTCATGGTCTAAGATCGAAGCTCCCGAAAGTTGATCGAGTTTAGTATCGATGGTCCATTTAAATAGATAGAGATCAAGCCTGTCTTTGTATCGCCAAGCCATAGATGATATGTAAAATTCCAAACCCGACAATCCAGAAAATGAGGCCATATCCTACGTAATGTGTAGCAATAAGGCCTAGTATGATCTCCAGGATCCCTAAGCTTCTAACTTGCGAAAGGGTGTACTTACTTGCATTTACCAAGGCAAGCCCGTAGAAAATCAAAGTAAATGGAGCTACAAAACCTATATAGCCCTTTAAAAGTAACATCAGGCAGAGGATTCCGCCAGATACCATCGGAATGAGAAAGCTAGAGAGCAGTAGCCTCGTACTGCGATCCCATAGACGTTGTTTTTTTTCCTTGGCTTTCTTATTTGTAAAGTAGATTCCAAAACTGAAGGATAAAAGAATCACCCCACTTGCTATGGCCAGGAGCTTTAGGATGCTCGATGTGTCTAACGCAACTCTTCTAAATTCAAGGTAGGATTGCTGATAGTACACCGTTTCATAGGCCAGGTATGCACCGATAAGGGCAAATACTCCTGCACAAACACCGGACATCCCACTCAGTGATATAAATCGAGTGGATTTGTCCATAATTTCCTTAATGTCTTTTAAGTCCTCTAGGTATTTTAGGTTTGTCATTTAAAAGTACTTTGAATTACAAAGTAAAAGTACGTTGGTCTCAAAAAAAAGGTTTTGGAATATTTTGGTTTTTGCTTGTGGTAACTATTGATCAAGACTTATCCCCCTCTCCAAACGCTTGAGAAAAGAACAGGAGAAAGGGCAAAATTTTGTCTATTTTCTTCTGTTGATTCAAGAAATTTGATTTCTATGGATACCAGACCCCCTTTTAAAGATATTACTACTGCTGCTGACTTTGACCGGTGGTATTGGATGAAAAACGAGCTTGTAGAGATCTGCAAGTCGCTTGGTTTACCAAGCAACGATAGGAAAAATGAGCTTCGAAGGAGGGTAATTGATCATTTTAATGGGGCAAAATATTTGAGAGTGTCGAGTAGACCAAAATCTAACTTTGATTGGTCAAAGGAAACGCTCAGCTTAGATACGGTAATTACCGATTCGGTAACCTTCGGGAATAACCTTCGCACGTTCATGAAACTGCACATTACTAAGTTCTCATTCAATATTGAATTTATGGAGTGGATAAAATCAAATCTGGGAAAAACCTTGGAGGAAGCAGTAATCATTTATCCGGTTCTTTTGCAAGAGATCAAACGAGGCAAGAAGCTCGATAAATCGGACTACAATGTGATGAATGCCTACCTGGAATCTTTTTTAGCAAACAACCCAAAGCTTCAAAGAGACGATGCGATGAAGTGCTGGCAGATTAAAAAGTACTTACCAGCACCAAAAGGTCTTGTAAAATACGATCCATCGGATTTGACACTTCTGTGATATTCCCAAAGGCGCCTCCTTTCATATTGGCTCTTAATTGCTACCCTGGATTTAGCATTCGGTTTTCACTCGCTGCTTACTAACCATTGGTAGGTATAGCTCCATCTGATGGGTGAAATGCAGGATATTACTTTTAATCTCCCCTGCTCTCAATCAGGAGCTTGGGTTTAAAAGGGTGGAAATTGTAATGAATCGTACCCCTAGTGGGATTTCTAGAGAGAAACTGGCTCCCCTTCCTTCGACTACATCTATGGTAAGCTGCGTATGTTTCCAGTACTCAAACTGCTCCCTGTTCATGTAAAAGGGACAGTCCTCAATTTCTCCTAAGAGTACATCGGAATCATCTAAATAGAATTCACCTTTGGCATAGCACATTGGTGCTGATCCATCGCAGCATCCTCCGCTTTGGTGAAAGATTAGCTCTCCGTGCTCCTTTTGTAGTTTTTTAATGAGCGCCACCGCATCCGCGGTGGCGCTCACTCGTTGCACTTGGTCTGTCATTCTAGAAAAAACCGAGGGCGTTTTTATCGTAGGAGATCAACATATTTTTGGTTTGACGGTAATGCGCTAGCATCATTTTATGTGTCTCTCTTCCGATTCCTGACTTTTTGTAACCTCCAAATGGCGCATGTGCAGGATACAAATGATAGCAATTCACCCATACCCTTCCGGCTTCAATGGCTCTTGATATTTGGTATGCTTGATGGGAATCCCGTGTCCACACACCCGCGCCTAGTCCGTACAGTGTATCATTGGCTATTGCAATTGCATCTGCTTCATCTTTGAAGCTGGTAGCACATACTACAGGCCCGAAGATTTCTTCTTGAAATACGCGCATTTTGTTGTTGCCTTTCAAGATAGTTGGCTGAATGTAGTATCCACCTTCCAGTCCTTCGTTGTATGCCGCTTTCCCTCCGGTAAGCACTTCGCAGCCCTCTTCTTTGCCTATGTCTATATAGTTCAGAATTTTCTGGTATTGGTCATTTGAGGCCTGTGCGCCCATCATGGTAGTAGGATCGAGTGGGTGGCCCATTTTGATTTTTTCTACGCGCTCTACCACACGTTCCATAAAGGCATCATATATACTTTCTTGCACCAACATACGAGATGGGCAGGTACAAACTTCTCCCTGATTTAGGGCAAACATTGCAGCACCTTCCAGGCACTTGTCGAAGTATTCATCATCTGCATCCATGATATTCTCAAAAAACACATTTGGCGACTTGCCACCCAATTCGAGGGTAACCGGTATAATGTTTTTGGAAGCGTACTGCATGATCAATTGACCTGTAGTGGTCTCTCCAGTAAATGCAACCTTTTTCACTTTAGGGCTGCTTGCAAGTGGTTTTCCTGCTTCTACACCAAATCCATTTACTATATTCAATACTCCCGCTGGAAGTACATCCTGGATAAGTTCCATTAGTATCAAGATGCCCACAGGTGTTTGCTCTGCAGGTTTAAGTACTACGCAGTTTCCAGCAGCCAAAGCTGGGGCTATTTTCCATACCGCCATTAATATGGGGAAGTTCCAAGGGATGATCTGCGCCACTACCCCAAGAGGCTCCTGGATATTCATGGATAGGGTATTTTCGTCTAGTTCACTAGCGGTGCCCTCTTCTGCACGAATTACGCCGGCAAAATATCGGAAATGGTCAATAGCCAGAGGCAGATCAGCGGCGGTGGTCTCTCGAATCGCCTTGCCATTATCCCAGGTCTCAGATCTTGCCAATGCATCGAGGTTTGCCTCCATGATGTCTGCTATTTTGAGTAGCAAATTGCTTCGATCTGTGACAGAGGCTTTCTTCCACGTCTTGAAAGCTTCCCAGGCAGCATCTATTGCTGTATCCACATCTTCTTTTGTGGATCTGGGGATCTTGGTGAAGCTATTTCCATCTACAGGAGAGATGTTACTGAAGTACTCACCGTTTACAGGTGGTACCCACTTCCCTCCAATAAAGTTTTCATATTGGTCTTTAAATTTTGGCCGCTCAAGCGACGTACTGGTTTTTAATGATGTACTCATGATTAAGAATTGTTTTGTGAATTTGTAAGATTTTAGCGTTTAAAT
>JBCCLV010000112.1:0-12054 GCA_039026695.1 Bacteroidota bacterium | reverse complement strand
CGCTCAGGAGCTCGCGCTTAAGGAAAGAGTTCTCTACGAAAATGAGGATGTGGTGGTACTGGTACCTTATTGGGCAGTTTGGCCTTATGAAACCATGATACTACCTAAAAACCCAAGTGCTAATATTCTAGAACTTGGGTTTTTAGGTAGTATCATGGTTTCATAAGGCCAAACTGCCCAATAAGGTACCAGTACCACCACATCCTCATTTTCGTAGAGAACTCTTTCCTTAAGCGCGAGCTCCTGAGCGATATAATCAGAAAGTAGGGTCCGCTTTTTTTCTGCAAAGTATTTTTTTTGGTGCACGTGTTTTTTTGCTGCCTCATCTGGTAAAGACTCTTGCGCCCATACCTGTCCGTGAGGGTGAGGATTGGAACATCCCATTACCTCTCCTTTGTTCTCAAATATCTGCACATGATTCACAAATGGCTTAGCGCCAAGCTCGTGGTATTCATTTTTCCACATCTGCACCACCTCTACGATCGCATCAACACTCATTTGAGGCAAAGTCAAATTGTGTCTAGGAGAAAAACAAAGAACCTTGCAAATACCGCGCTCTGACTTTGCCTGTAACAGTCCATTGTCTACTTCAAAGTCTTCAATATCCTCAGTGATTGCCCCAAAATCGTTTTTGAAGGAAAAGGTGGATTGATAGTCGGGATTTACGGCTCCTCCTGCACGTGTATTACCGGGACATAAGTAGCAATCGGGATCATAATCAGGTCTTTCATCTTCAGCAACTGTCTCCTGCTGCCCCTGCCAAGGTCTTTTTGTGCGGTGCGGTGATACTTGTACCCACTCTCCTGTCAGTGGATTGAATCTTCTGTGCGAGTATTCTGTCAGTTTATCATTCATAAGTATTACCAGAAAATTGCGTAAAGAAGTGCTAAAATGATGCAAACAGCAAAAGCCAAAATATTGAACGTACCATCGGTTTTGAATATTCCTTTCGTCAGCTCAATACCCTTTTTATCGTCTGCTCCTTTATTCATTTGCAAGCTGATAATTGCGATAATAAGCATGGTGGCCAGCGTGGTGAGTCCCATCTGATTCAAGAATGGAATATTGGGATAGGTCTTGAAGAGTAAAGCAATAGGAATGGACAGCAAGACACCTATGATTGCCCCTCTATTGGTGGTCTTCTTCCAAAAGAGCCCCATTAAAAAGACAGACAGAATACCAGGGCTCACGACTCCAGTGTATTCCTGTATATCCTGAAAAACTTGGTCACTTCCGCCTAATAAGATTGGTGCTAGAACACAACTTACTACCAAAGCAATGGCTCCAGTGATTCTGCCCACTCCTACTAATTTAGGATCCTTGATATCCTTTGTTTTAGATAGATACGGCAAATAAATATCCATAGTAAAAATCGTAGAGGTGGAGTTTAGCATAGATGCCAAAGAAGACACAATTGCAGCAGTAAGCGCGGCAACTGCAACACCTTTTAAACCCGAAGGAAGCAGCTGTAGCAACCAAGGGTAGGCTTTATCGGCCTCACCCAGAGAAGGCAAATTAACCTTGGAGAAATTACTTAGTAACTCAGGATCATTCACAATGACGTAACAAGCAATACCCGGAATCACCACAATGAAGGGGATCAGCAATTTTATAAATCCTGCCAGAATGATTCCCTTTTGTGCTTCACCAATAGATTTAGCTGCAAGCGTACGTTGGATGATGTACTGATTGAAACCCCAATAGTATAAGTTGGCAACCCATAAACCACCGAAGAGAATCCAAATTCCGGGCAAATTAGTATACTCGGGATTGGATTTGTCCAGGATCATATGAAATCGCTCTGGACTTCTTTCGAGAAGTTCGCTAAATCCGGCAAATACGCCCTCTCCTTCTGAGATGGCATCTAGGGCCAAGTAGGCAGTTAGCAATCCACCAAAAACCAGAAAAACCACCTGAATTACATCTGTCCAGGCTACAGCGGAAAGTCCTCCATATAGCGAATAGGCAGCTGCGAATATGGCCAAGCCGGCAATTCCATAGATCATCTTCAAGCCCAGGATTGTATTGAGTGCAAGTGCACCCAGGTATAATACCGAGGTTAGATTGACAAAAACAAAAATGGCAATCCAGAAAATCGCAAGAATGGTTTTTAGCTGAGAGCTAAATCGCTTCTCAACAAATTCAGGAATAGTATACAATCCTTGTTTGATGAAAATGGGCAAAAAATACTTGCCTACGATGATCAATGTCAAAGCTGCCATCCATTCGTAAGATGCAATGGCCAGACCTCCGGCAAATCCAGAACCAGACATTCCAATAAACTGCTCTGCTGATATGTTGGCTGCAATCAGGGAAGCCCCAATGGCCCACCAGGGCAGCGACTTGCTGGCAAGAAAATAGTCTTCCGCATTCTTTTTTACGCCTGTCTTATTGCGTGAAACAAAGAGTCCTACTCCAAGTATCACCACACAGTAAGAAATGAATACGAAGTAGTCGAGTGAGCTAAAGTTCATTTAAAGAGGTATTTGGTCGGTTAGGTTAATCGTTTGCGCTGAATTGTCAGCTTGAAAATAATTTCAAATGTACAACTTGCCCTTCATGCACACTAATTTGAAATAGCGCATAAAAGTTGAAAACTTCAAAATTTATCGAGTGTCTTTCGGTGAGATATTAAAATATCAGTAGAATCCTTGTTATTGAAATTCGTAGCTTTCGGATACAGATTTCCTGAAAATCAAAGTTGTAGTTGCTGTGTTTTTGGCACTCACCAATCTGTAAGAACCTTTATTAAGTCCATTTTTTTATGAAAGAAATTTCCATTTACAATACCTCCTTTTTTAAGTCTTTTGTCACAGCCTCTATATTTCTATTTTTGGCGCTGGGTCTTGGATTTTTTGGGCTTTTCTCCTCCAATAAATTAAACCTGTTCTGGTCGATTCCGCTCGTTTTAGTTACAGTAGTGCTATTTCCCTACTGGTTTGGTCAGTTCTTTGTAAAGCCGATCACAAATATCTATCAGCAACTAGCTAATACCGATCACAGTAGTGTAGCTAGTAGCTCTCTTGATTTCAAAACATTGTCCAGTTTAGTCACAAATCAAGTTGCGCGTTATCAAAGCTTAATTCCGTTCATCAACCGGATTAATGAGGGAGACCTCAGCGAAGATGATCGCAAAACAATTGCAGGGGACCCTGTGCTGGAGGCGCTAGATCAAATGCGAAAACGTATGCAAAATACGATCACTGAAATCAGTGATTCAGTTTTTTCTGCCGCGGAAAAAGGTTCACTTCAGACCAGACTTAGTACTGACGATAAGCAAGGTGTTTGGAAGGAGATGGCGACTTCCTTCAATAGTCTACTAAAGTCATTTTCAAATCCGTTGAGGGAATTTAATGTCATTATCACCGCCATGTCCAATGGGGACCTTACCAAAAGGTACCGAAAGCAAGAGCAGGGGGACTTGGCGGTAATGGCAAACAACCTTAACGCCGCGCTCGATCATATAGATGGATTGCTACATCAGGTTTCGCGCAATGCTTCGATTATCGAGGAAACCGTCTCTGTAATGAAAGTATCAAGCACTGAAATGAACACCAGTACCCAGGAAATTTCCTCTTCGATAGCTGAGATGAGCAACGGCGCGCACAATCAAGTTATCAAAGTGGACGAATCCTCAAGTTTACTTGAGCAATTAAGGTCATCCTCCACAAGTATGGAGCAGATTGCTACTGGTATCAACAAAACGGCAAGAAAGGGTGCTGAGTCCAGCAATCGTGGAAAGGAAATGCTAGAAACATTATCTAGAGGAATGCAAGAAACCTCAAAAGTGGGGGATCAAACAAAGGAATCTTTTCAAGCGCTTTCGGACAGATCGAAGGAAATCTCGCAAGTTCTTACAGTAATCTCTGAAATCACAGCACAAACCAATCTTCTTGCGCTAAATGCAGCGATTGAGGCTGCACAAGCGGGTGAGGCTGGAAGAGGCTTTGCAGTAGTAGCGGACGAAATCAGGAAGCTAGCAGAGAGTTCGAAATCCTCAGCCCAGGAAATTGAAAAGCTAATACGGGACGTACAGAAAGACACCTACGATGCTTCAGTAAATATGGAGAAGATGCTGAACAGCGTAAATGAAGGAGTAAGTGCTTCCAGCCAAGTGGCGACTGCTTTGGAAGAAATTTTTGCAATGCTCGAAACCAACTTGGGTGACTCGGAAGAAATTACACAGTCTGCAAAAAAGCAAACTGAGAACATTAATGAGATCGTATCGATCACCGAGAACATCGTGGTAGTTGCAGAAGAAACCGCAGCGGGTTCAGAACAAATTGCAGCCTCATCCTCAGAATTATCTTCTGGAATGGATGCCTACAATGGCCGCATGGAGGACCTAAATAGAATTGCAGATGAATTTAAAGAAGGAGTAAGCATGCTCCAGCTTTCTGGCAATGAAAACACCAAACTGTTTAAAATGAAGGAAGCATATGAGAAAGAAAAGTCTCTTCTCGATGCATTGCTCAATTACATGCCGGACTACATTTATTTCAAGGATATGAACAGCAGATTCTTGCGGGTAAGTAAATCAATGACCGCCTTATTCAAAGTGGACAGTGTAGACGATATTCATGGTCGTACAGATGCTGACTTTTTTGGAGATCATGCGAAAAAAGCCTTGGAGGATGAGCAAAGAATCATCGAAACGCAACAGCCGGTGCTTAATGATATCGAAAAGGAGGACCGGAACGACGGAACAGTAGGTTATGTCTCCACTACGAAACTACCGCTAAGAGATATCCATGAAGAAGTGATTGGAACTTTTGGCATCTCCAGGGACATTACAGAGCAAAAAGAGACCGAACTAGCGCTTTCATCAAAAGCACAGAAGCTGGACGACATGATTGAGGAAAATGACAAATTGAAGCAGCAAATCAAAGAGCTAAGCGAGTAGGAGATTTTTTGAACACGCGATTGACTATAAAGCTGTGACATCAAATCAATCGTGTTCCTTTTTCACCAGCATTTGTCTTTATTGTAAGGTCCACTAGAACTGCTAATTGACTTTCTGGTTATTTAAGGAACTGCAAATTCAATTCTCTTTAAAGCGCTTAACCTGAACCCTTCTAAAATCGCATTTTCTTATGCCATCAAAAGCTACCCTGATCTCTATCGGTGATGAGATCCTCTATGGACAAACACTTGATTCGAATGCACATTGGATCAGTGAACAGTTAGATTTATTGGGTGTCCGAGTGGTCAAAAGATATACCATCGGGGATCGAAAGAACGTAATACTAGAAACTTTAGCGCAAGCTGAAGCGGAATCAGATGTGATACTGATTACCGGAGGCTTAGGACCTACCAGCGATGATTTAACAAAACCTTGTCTGGCAGAGTACTTTAACACGCCACTTAAACTTCATAAGGAATCTCTTTCGCATATCCAACAATTATTTGACTCCAAAGGACGGGAAATGACTGCCTTAAACGAGGCTCAGGCGATGCTTCCAGCCAGTGCCATCGCCGTTCACAATCCCTTAGGAACTGCTCCGGGTATGCAATTTGAGCGGAATGGAAAAGTCATTATTTCTATGCCAGGCATTCCTTACGAGATGAGGAGAATGATGATAGACAGCATTCTCCCTTTAATTCAGAAGAAATATGCACATGGAATACTTTACCATAGAATCATCCGCACCATTGGGATCCCAGAATCGCAACTTGCAGAAATTATCAAGCCTTGGGAGAATCAACTACCTAAGCATATTAAGCTAGCCTACCTTCCCACCATGGGTACAGTAAAGCTACGGCTGACGGGCGAAGGTAACGACCTGCAGGGAGTGAAATCTCAACTGGATATTCAAATCCAGGAAGTGCTACCGAGCATCAAAAAATATGTCTATGGCTTTGACGAGGAATCTATTGAGCAAGCAATCGGGCGGATGCTAAAAGAAAGAAATCTGACGCTATCCACTGCCGAAAGCTGTACCGGCGGCTTTTTGTCGCACAAAATCACTTCGGTCCCCGGCAGTTCTGCATGGTTTCACGGAGGAATGATCCCTTACAGCAACGAGATCAAAAACAAGTTGCTCGAAGTACCAACCAGTGTTTTGGAAGAGCAAGGCGCTGTAAGTGAAGCAGTTGTAAGAGCACTGGCTGAAAATGTGCGACTGAAGCTTAAAACAGACGTGGGCCTATCAGTCAGCGGCGTTGCAGGTCCTTCAGGTGGATCTACTGAAAAACCGGTAGGCACAGTGTGGATTGGCTATGCAGATCCGCATAAAACAACAGCAAAGAAGTTCCATTTTACAAAAGATCGCCTGTTGAATATTCAATATACCACCACAGCAGCGCTTAACATGGTAAGAATTAACCTGAGTGAAGATTAGCAGTATTATTATCTTTGAAAAGCTTTTTTCAAACCTTGAACAAAATAATCTATGGCTACTGTAGAAATGCTCATGCCCAAAATGGGCGAAAGTGTAATGGAGGGAACAGTACTTGCTTGGCTAAAAGAAGTGGGTGACGCCATCGAAGAAGATGAGTCAATACTGGAGGTCGCTACAGACAAGGTTGACACTGAAATACCAGCTACTCATGCTGGTACGCTGAAGGAGATCATCGCGAAAGAAGGTGATGTCATAGAGGTTGGGAAACCTATTGCAATTATCGAGACCGATGGAGGTGTTGTCACCTATAATGATGCTGTAGCTCCAGATACTGAGACTGTAGACCCTGTGGGGCAAGCTGAGCAGCTACTTGAGACTGCAATTTCTACCGCTTCCGCAACCATATCAAGCAATGGACACAGTGGGCAGCAGGTAGTGCCAAGAACTACAGAATCGGGCAGGTTCTATTCTCCTCTGGTACGAAGCATAGCACAAGCTGAAAACATCTCAGTAACAGAATTGGAGCAGATAATCGGATCGGGACAAGATGGCCGGATAACAAAAAATGATATGCTTGCCTATGTAAAAAGTAGAAAAAATACAGAAGCTCCGGTCAAAAAACAGGAAGAAGCAGCTACCACTTCCGCCGCAGTTGCTACTATGCAATCAGCCTCGCATAAGCCCACGGCAGTGCTTACAGAAGGTAGTGACGAGATTATTGAAATGGACCGAATGCGCAAGATGATAGCCGAGCGCATGGTAGCCTCAAAGCACATTTCTCCGCACGTTACCTCATTTGTTGAGGCAGATGTTTCGAAAATGGTAGCATGGAGAAACAAATCAAAGCAGGTTTTTCAGCAGAGAGAAGGAGAAAAATTGACGTTTACTCCTATCCTGATCGAGGCAATTGTGAAGGCAATAAAAGATTTTCCTATGATCAATGTCCAGGTAGACGGAGACAAGATCGTTCGGAAAGCTGCAATAAATATCGGGATGGCTACTGCCCTACCCTCTGGCAACCTTATTGTCCCAGTAATTCACAATGCAGACCGCCTTAGCCTTGTAGGCTTAACGCAGAAGGTCAATGATCTGGCCTTGAGAGCACGCGAAAACCGACTAAAACCAGATGAATTACAGGGTGGAACCTATACCGTATCGAACGTAGGATCCTTTGGGAATGTAATGGGTACGCCAATTATCATGCAGCCTCAGGTAGCAATCATGGCGCTTGGAGCAATTCAGAAAAAGCCCTCGGTGGTAGAAACACCAGAAGGAGACCTTATCGGCATTCGAAGCAAAATGTACCTTTCTCATAGCTATGATCACCGAGTGGTTGACGGTGCTTTGGGTGGTATGTTTGTGAAAAAAGTGGCTGATTATTTGGAAGCTTTTGATGTAAACCGAGAGGTTTAGCTGTGTTTGTACTTTCCACAGAAGAGTTGATCAAGTGTCACAGGGATTGCTTATTAATCACGCAAATCCGATCTTCAAGATCATTTATCCTTTTATGCTCTAGATTCGGATCATGAGGTTTCTATTGGCAGCTCTGGTCGCATTTACGTTGAGCACTATTGAGGGACAAGAAAAGTACCTTATGAGAGAATTGATGGTTGAAAATGACAATGATGCCTATACCTTCAATTTAACGCGAGACTCCTACTACAGTAATGGAGTTGCACTCAGATACAGGCAGGTCCGAGATACTTCTGAAACTAAAAAAGTAATTCGTTCATTTGATCTCAATCACCGGATTTTCACTCCCCGCCGGTTATGGTGGACTGAACTCCAGCAGCTTGATCGCCCCTACGCAGGGCAAGTAAGCGTATCCATATCGGATGAATTTTATTACAAAAAGGAAGCTTACCTAAAGATCAAAGGTGAGTTAGGATGGATGGGGCCTGCTACACAGACTGATCGTTTGCAGTACCACTGGCATAAGACTTTTGGAATGCAGCTCCCACTGGCATGGCAGCATCAAATCAACGATGGGCCAATCATCAATACCTACGCAACTTATGTAAAAACGATTGCCCCAAATTCCGGCTTTGACATTGCTTCAGAATCCAATTTGGCTTTGGGGAACACTTTTTCGCACCTCAGACAAGAGTTGATTTTCAGGGTCGGAAAGTTTAAACCCATCGATCAATCCACGCAGTTGAATGGTATCCCCGGAATCAAATATGAAGGTCCAGGGCTCCAGGAATTCTACTTTTTTATAAGCCCCGGAGTAGAATATGTAGCATACAATGCTACTATAGAAGGAAATCCGCTGGGAAAATCAAGCGCCTACGTTGAAGAAAGAGTTCCCTGGATTTACCAAACCCGAGCTGGTATAATGGCAAGCTGGACGAAGTTTGATTTTGCCCTTTTTTACTATCGCCGGACCAAAGAAACGACAGAAGCTTTTTTTCATAAGTATGTCGGAATCAGAATGAATCAGCGATTCTAGTAGCAGCACCGTTTTACTAGCACCTCTCTTAGTCTTTGATCAGTTCATGAGCTTATACATTAGCTCCGTCAAGAGTGCATGCTCTTTTTTAGTAGCGGCTCCAATCCCTTTTGATTGTAAATCAGCAGTTTGCAAGTGTTTAAGATTCCCAATTACCTTTTGGACAGGATAATTGCGAGCAGCAACCAAATACTCCTTAACAAAAAAAGGATTTACACCAATCAATGAAGCAACCGCCCTCTCCGATTTGTCCTTACTATTGTGAATCATCAAAAGTTTGCTGAAATAGCCAAACAGACTATAGATGGTAAGTACCAGCGGATTATTTCCAGGATTGGCCGCAAAATACTGAGCAATCTTTAGCGCTTTTGCCTTATTCATTGTACTTAAGGACTTTTGTAATTCAAAAATGTTGTAGTCCTTACTGATCCCTACATACCGCTGAATCATCTGAGCAGTAATTGCTGTACTTCTATCGATATTGATTACAACTTTTTCTAGTTCGTTTACCAGGCGTTGTAGGTTGTTTCCAATATTCTCCGAAAGCATCATAATTGCATTCTCTTCGATCTTCACACCTTTGGAAATGGCGTAGCTTCTAATCCAATCTGGTACTTGATTGTCGTACAATTTTTTGGCAGTGAGTAGAATTGCATTTTTTTCAAAAGCCTTTCCAAGCTTGGTGCGTTTATCTAGGGTCTTGTATTTGTAAGCAAAAACCAGAATGGTGCTTGCCAGTGGATTCTCCAAGTAGTTCAGCAAAAGACTTTGCACTTGCTCTCGGTTCCATTCTTTATTCTCTTGTGCCTCTTTTACGATTACTACCTGCCGATCTCCCATCATAGGATACCTCTTCGCAGCTCCTAAAACATCTAGCAGGGATACATCTTTCCCATAAACAATGGTCTGGTTAAAGCTTCGCTGGGTCGGATCTAGTGCATTTTCTTCAATTGCTTTGACAATCGTGTCGATGAAGAAAGTCTCCTCACCTTGTAGAAAGTAGATAGGAGAAAAATTATTCTTTTCAATTTGTTTTAGTATCGTTGTGTATTCCACCGACATAGCCCCTGTATAGCAAAAACGTCAAATTTAAATGTTAGCCCCTTAACTTGGAGATGAAGATCGTATCCTTTTTAGCGCTAATTTTTACCCTCCTTGGGTCTAGGGGTTTCTCACAGAATCCTGTAGACAGTCTTCTTACAGTATACAGGAGGGTAAGTGAAGAAGACTCAACCTTTGTTGACCTGACTAACAAAATTGCCTACGAGCTTAGCTACGAAGATCCCAAAAAGTCGCTGTACTACCTTAAAGAGGCGCAGCGTGTATCAGACCAAATTGGCTACAAGAAGGGCACCCTCCGTGCGCTGATCACACTCGGCAACAGCTATATGAACGCTGGTTTGCCAGATCAAGCGTTGGTGTACTATTTGGAGGCTTTATATCAGGATGCTTCCAATTATCCTAGAGAGTATGCGATCCTTCACAACAATATAGGCGAAGTATATAGAAGAAGGGAGATCTACGACTCCAGCAAAAAGTACTTCAGCAAAGCGCTGTATCTGGCTCGAGAAAACGTAGCTGATTTTGATCCATCTATCATCTACTCCAATTTAGGAGAGGTAAGCCTGAATCTAAATCAAATCGAAACAGCACGAGAATACTTTGAAAAATGTCTTACTAGTTCGAGCCAAAAAGAAAATAATATTGGCTTGGGTTACAGCTATTTTGGTCTTGCAGAGTGCTTTGCAGCAGAGCGCCGTTTTGATTCCGCTAAAGTCTATCAAAGAAGATCTTTAAACATCCGCAGGGAGATAGAAGACAATCGAGGAACAGTAAGGTCAATGTTACAATACGGAAATTATCTAGCAAACAGCGAGAATGACAGTTGTTTGTTTTTCTGGACTCGCTCCATCGAGCTTGGTCGTGAATACCAAGCTTTTGATCTCGTAAACCAGGCCAATACTTTTATATACCGCTATTACTTAGATCAAAATGACGTTAATGCGGCAGCCCGCTATTTGGAACGGTTTGAAGCATTAAGCGATAGCATTAGATCGGCTGCTTTTACTACCAACGTGCACTACCTGGAGGACCACTTACAGGCTGATATACTTCTCAATGAAAACCAGTCTTTGAGAAGCAGACAATCAAAAATTGAGGCGCAGCAACGAGTTCAAATAACCTTGATCGTGTTGGTGGCGCTAATCGCTATTGCCTCTGTCATTTTTTATGCAAAGTTCCGGAAAAGAAAAAGGGAATATATTACCACAAGAAGGACTCAAAAATTTACCGAGGAGCTCATCAGGCTTACTGGTATTTTGAATAATCCTGATTACAAGTACCACCAGTTCCTTAAAACACTGATTGAAGATTGTAGAGTTTTACTCACTTGTGATAGGGCTTCCTTTTGGAAACATGATCCCCACGGGCGCGTAATAGAACTTGTTTGTAAAGATCATCCCGGCCTTACAAAAGAGCTCATCACCACCCTGGTTATCGATTCAGACCCCTACCTCGCTCAAATTTTAAGCAGTAAAATAGATACCGTTGAAGATATAGAGCGGGATAAAAGATTTGAAAATCTGAGTAAATCTTATTTTGAACATCTAGGGACCAGGAGCATGATCAATTCCTCGGTTTTTTTGGACGGTGACCTTTATGGTTTCATATCCTTCTCAAGTACTAGAAAAAGAGTGTGGTTGAATGAAGAGAAGCAATTTGTGAGTAGTCTCAATGACCTTATACACGTTGCAATTGCCAAAGAGAAAGCCTACAAATTTTCGAGCGAAAATGAGGTGCTGATCAAAAAGCTCACAAGCAAGAACAAAAGCTTACAAGAGTTCAATGACGTAATAAGTCACAATTTAAGAGAGCCGCTTACGCAGATCATGGGATTCAGCTATCTGCTGAAACATGATCCGGAAGGTGTAGATATGTTTGATGCGCTGGAGAAAGTTGCAAAAGCTGCTCAGAGAATAGATACCGTGGTAAAAGAGCTCAGCATTGTATTAAACGACAAGGATCCGACTGTCACTGAGTACAAGCAAGTTTCCATTTTTGAAGTGATCAGCGACATAAAGCACCTTTTCAGAATAGAAATGTCACAAAGGGATATCGAGATCATCGAGGATTTCGAGGTGTCTGAACTTCTCTCCTACAAGCCTTTTCTCATCGACATATTTTATCACCTCTTTAGTAACAGTCTTAAGTTTTCAGACCCCACAAAACCACTGATCCTAAAAATTAACTCGTACAGAAGAGATG
>JBCCLV010000111.1:0-12066 GCA_039026695.1 Bacteroidota bacterium | reverse complement strand
GAACTTAATAGTGATGGTGACCATTGGGGGCTACTCGATTTTTACCAGTAGGATAGACGTAGACATGCATGAGGACAAACCACTCTGGCTGGAGGGACTTGACGCTGGTCAGTTGAAGATCAAGCTAGCTACTTCCCTCGCTTCAATTTCCGGTGTGTACCTGCTAAAAACATTCATGAATTACAGAAATGAAGTGGAGAAAACCAGTACTGAGGGAGTTATCATTGAAATAGTCATTCATATGGTCTTTATTGTTTCTGCATTATTGCTCTCTCAAACTGAAAAGATCACCCATAGCTACCATTCTTCCCACACAGAGGAAGGAGAAGATCACGCTACAGAACATTAATTCACTTAATTCATCATTGATTTACAATACTGAGCGTCTCAGTTTGTATGAAATGTTACTTTTGCGCACCACATCTAAAGCCCAGGTGCTGGAATTGGTAGACGGGCTCGGTTGAGGGCCGAGTGTCCTAACGGACGTGGGGGTTCGACTCCCCCTCTGGGCACAATCCTAAGTACTTTACAACAACCTTTTTCAGAGCTTAAAAAAGCGCCTGTTGCTAATTTGGTGTTCCTCGGGATCAAACTTCAATCCGTGCAACAACCCATACCAAAATGCCACAGATTTTTTCTTCAGAAAGAGTGTTTCCTTCACACATTCCCAAAGCGTCTTTCTTACGGTAGCACCAAGATCTGTTTTTCTGATCTTGGCCAGCCAGATTCGATTTCGCTTCATTAAAAAGTGATATCGGCTATTCTTTGGGCTGGTTAAGTGGAACGCGTCCAGTGTCGTATCGCTCTGAACTTTCCATCCATGATCTTTAGCTCGCAGACACCACTCAGTTTCTTCAAAGTAGATAAAGAATTCATCCCGCATCGGACCAAACTGACGAATTGCTTCCACCCTACCTAGTAGCGCACTGCCATTCATATAGTCCACATCATTAATTCCTGACTTTACTGCATTTCTATTTTTACGATGATTGAGATGGGTAACCTTAAATCCCTTTTCAGACACAATTAAGCCGCCATCTGAGTATATCACCTCACGGTTATTTCGGTAAGAAATGCGAGGGCCAAGAAAGGCAATCTGAGGATTTGCCGCTATTTTACTTACCAGTGCATCGATCGTCTGGATTGAAATTTCAATGTCTGGATTCAGGATCATTAGAAATTTATCATCATCCTTGAGACACCGATTTACGCCTATATTGTTGCCACCAGCATATCCTCTGTTGCGGTCGGCTACTAAGATATTGCGCTCCGGTACTTTATCCCTGAGTAATTTTTTGTCTTTGCAGTCATTGTCAATCAAGAGTATTCTGTAGTCCTGATCTTCAATTTCTTGTTGAAGCTGCTCATACAGCCTAGTTCCTTCTGCTACATCACTGTAGACCAGAATCAAAATTGTAAGTGTGCATCCACTAGCAGGCGAAGAATCTTCCATACCCAAAGGTCACTTACAATTTACTGCACCCAGGAAGGTGGAAGGTTCTTGGGAATTTCTATGTTCCCAAAAAATGAACTCTCTCTCGAACCGACATCTTTCACCCAGCTCGCCATTTTTTTCAGGCCCTGTTCAAGGCTGGTGGTGTTTGATTTTCCGAACGCCTTCTCTGCTTTCGAGTGCGAACTGTACGCCTCTACCACCTCATTACGGGCATCCAAATGCCGAACCGGATAGTCTGGCTTACCAAAGGCCTCACCTATTTTTTTGGCCAAAAAGTTTACTGTGTAAGGAACATCTGCTCCCACGTTGAATATTTGGTTTCTTGCAGCGTCTAGCCATGCAGAAGTAATCATAGGGTCTAAAAGATCCCCAACGTAGCTAAATGCCCTTTTCTGCTCGCCATCACCAAAAATGGTCATGGGTTCATCCTTCAAAATTTGGTTCATAAAAATGCCAACCACGTTCCGATACTTATCCCCAATGTTTTGGTACTCACCGTAAACGTTGTGTGGCCGAAAGATCACGTAATCCAATCCAAACATCTCGTGAGCATTTTTAAGATCCAATTCCACGGCGTACTTGGCTATGCCATATGGGTCTTCAGGTTGTGGAGCCATGTCCTCTCGCATCGGCACTTGGCCTGCTCCATAAACTGCAATCGAACTGGTGAAAACAAAACGTTTTACACCCGTATTCACCGACTCGTTGATAAGGTTGATACTCCCGATCAGGTTGTTTTCGTAGTTAAATCTCCTAATAAAATGGCTGAGTCCTTCAGCTGCATAGGCTGCTAAATGATAGACGTAGAAGAATTGATGCTTTTGAAAAAGCTCCTTGATAAGCTGCACATCGGCAATGGTACCCTCAACAAAAGAGATATTTTCATTCTGCGGGACATTTTCTCTAACCCCTCCACTCAGATCATCTAAAACGACGATGTGAAAGTCCTCATAGTCGAGGAGTCTTTTTACCAAGTTTGCCCCTACAAAACCAGCTCCCCCAGTTACTAAAACAGACTTTTTTGTCATAATTATCTAGGATAAGTTTGCTCCAAAGCACGAACCTAGTTAAGATGATTTACACATTTCACAAATGCGAGAAATTTAAAAGTTGGCCAAGGCTGCTAAATCATCAACGATTGACTCTCTTTTTTCTGGCATTCTACCTCTCAGTCACGCAAGGGGCACAGGCTCAAAAAATAGTGCCCGGCACATTCTTAGAGCAGATCGATAAACTCACTGATTCCACCACTTTGGGATTTTATCCTTCTGTAGAGAATTCAAGCGCTTCTTTCGAGATATTAGACCTGACCGCAAGACTTTCTTTCAATAGTGCCTATCCGCGCGGATTCAATGATGGCGCAGTTTGGAAGGGGAAAGGTGTAAACGCAGAGCTTCACGGAGGAATTTCAGGAAAAAAAGGAAGGTTTTCCTATCAATTAATGCCAGTGCTGTTCTTCTCTCAAAACTCAGACTTTTCACTGGTACCCAATGCAGACTCAAGCTTTTTATTCAATTATCAATTCAATCGAATTGACTGGGTACAACGCTATGGCAATGGTAGCGAGGTTTTTTTTCATCCAGGACAGTCCGAAGTTAAATATCAGAACAGAAAGTTTGTGGCTAGTATTTCTACCCAAAACTACTCTTATGGCCCAGGCACATTCAATCCAATACTTTTAAGTCACCAGGGTCCTGGGATCCCGCACCTAAGAATAGGGAGTGAGCCATTTTCCATTGGAAAAAAGGTGGGTCAACTTGAAGTAAACTTTCTGCTGGGATTTTTACGTGAGTCAGCATATTTCGATGATAGTTCTGGCAACGATTGGCGCTACTTGAATGGACTCTTTTTCGGATACAAACCCTCCTTTCTCCCGAATTTGAAGATTGGATTTGGAAGAGTTCTTTATAAACAAACGAGATTTTTTGAGACCGAAGATTTGCTGTCTACACTGATCATTCTGGAAGAAATTGACAGGGAGGGCTTTAATTCGGGAAATGATACTTGGGATCAGCTTGCTTCCGCTTTTATTGATTGGCGCTTCCCCGAAGTTGGGTTTCGAGCATACGCCGAATTCGCAAAAAATGATTTTACGGGGCAGGTTCGAGGCACCATTGTAGAGCCAGAGCATACGCGTGGCTATACCATCGGTTTCCAAAAAGAACTAAAAACCAAAACTGGAAAAGCAGTTTCGGTGATCTACGAGCATATTAACCTTTCACGGAATCATGCACACCTCTGGAGGGCGACACCCTCTTTTTATACACATGGCATAAATCTCCAAGGCTACACCAACAACGGACAGCTCGTGGGCGCAGGAATAGGCAGCGGCGGAAATAGCGATCACCTTTGGATAAAAATCGATAATAAAAGAGATCAGCAGATTGCCTTCTTGGCGCAACGTATTGAAAATAATCGGGACTATTTTGTGGTACAAATTCAAGATGCAGGGCAGCATGACATTGAGTATGCTTTCGGAACCTCGTTTATTAAAAAACTTGACCGAATAAATCTGTCAGGAGAACTTTCTGTAAGTCATAATTTTAACCGGTATTACATAGACAAAGACGCCACCAACATCGCCATCCTCATCGGCGCCTCTATCCCACTGTATTAACATGTTGGGAATTGATATTGTAGACCTCAAAGATCCACTTATCAAGGATCGAGACAAAAGAATGCTAAGGCTCATTCAACATGGGGAGGACAGACTTCTGGAGCACCAGAATCTCTATTGGTTACTATGGTCTGCCAAAGAAGCCGTTTTTAAAAGCCAGCGAAAAGACGAGTACTTTAAACCAAAAACCATACAGATCTCGCTAAAACGCAGTTCAAACAGCTCCTTTTCTTTTCAGTCCTTGGCTTTCGACCTTGAGGGGCATTTTGAGATTACGGAACATTACATTCTGGCTGTTTGCGCGCAGCGAATAAAGTCTGTTGCTTTTGAGATCATCAACGATAGAAGCACGGTGACCAGTAGGGACATTAGAAATTCTATCGTAGCGTTCTTTGGGCAACACCAGAGAAAAGTATCGGTGAAATCTGATCACCTTGGGCTGCCTTACTTAGCTCCAACCGGCGACATCATCTCTTTATCTCATCATAATCATTTAGGTGCTTTTGTATATCCCAAGCATCTGGTAGATGTGAAGAGAAACTGATCTCTTTTACGATTTAAAATCTCCTATGAATTGCTCAGAATATTCAACTTATTTTTGTCACAATGCGTAAAAGAACCGTTCTAGCCATGTTCTTGGTAGTATTTGCGATGATGCTTTCGTCATTTGCCTTTTACACTTACCAAATCATGTACACTCCAAATGTCCTGACCGATGGCGAGGAACAATACGTCAGCATTCCTAAAGGGAGTACCTTCAGCGAGCTTCAATCACTCTTAGATAATGAGCGTATTGTAAACGATTTGGTCTCTTTCAGTTTTCTATCCAAACTCAGGGATCTTGATACTGAGCTGAAGCCTGGCAGATATTTGCTAAGCCCTGACATGAATAATATGCAGTTTATAAGCCTTTTGAAAAGCGGGAGGCAAGCACCTGTAAACCTTACTTTTTCAAATGCCAGACTACTCTCGCAGCTTCCAAAAAAATTAACTTCAAACCTGGAGGCGGACTCTGCCGCGATGGCATCCCTAATGCTCGCCGATACAACTGCAGGACATTACGGATTTGAAGAACACAACTTTATCAGTATGTTCATCCCTAATACCTATGAAGTCTATTGGACAGCTTCCCCAAAAGATATCTTAGATCGGCTAAAGCGAGAGTACGATGCTTTCTGGACAGACGAGCGAATTCAGAAAGCAAAAAATCTTAATATGACGCCTATTCAGGTGTCTACACTGGCATCCATTGTGCAGGGTGAAACCAATAAAATGAACGAAGCGGCAACCATAGCGGGAGTTTATATCAATAGGTTACAACGTGGTATTGCGCTTCAAGCAGATCCCACCTTAGTGTTTGCAATCGGCGACTTTACCATCCGACGCATTCTCAACAAAGACAAAACTTTTGAGTCCCCTTACAATACGTACAAGTATCGTGGCCTGCCTCCCGGCCCGATAAATATGCCTTCGATTGCCGCTTTACAAGCAGTTCTGAATTACGAAGAACACGACTACCTTTATTTCTGTGCGAAAGCAGATTTCTCCGGATACCACGTATTTGCAGAAACACTTTCTGAGCACCTGCGCAATGCCCGTAAATTTCAAAGAGCTTTAAACAGAGAACGGATCTATCGCTGATGTACAGTTTTGAAACAACCTACAGAGTGCGCTACGCGGATACCGACAAAATGGGATTTGCCTATTACGGCAATTATCCAAAGTTCTACGAGATAGCCAGGGTGGAAGCTTTTCGAGCGCTCCAATACTCTTACCGTGAAATGGAAGACGGTGGCGTAGGAATGCCAGTCTTAAATTTGGCTGTAGATTATCATAAACCAGCAAAATATGATGATTTACTCACCATTGAGGTCTTGATCCCGGAGATGCCCAGAGCAAGGATCTTGTTTCACTACAAAATCACAAACGAAGCGGGTGATTTGATCAATACGGGCACAACTACTCTGGCTTTTATGCAGCTGAACTCTGGTAGGCCGGTAAAAATGCCAACCAAGCTCCAACAAGTACTCAAACCCTACTTTTCCTAGCTGCTAAATAAGAGTCGCCACGGAGAGTTTATAGATACAAAAGAATTCAGTATAAGTAGGTGTCTGTTTTTATCTTTAAAGAAGTAAAACCATAAAATTTAACTTACAATGAATAAAGTAGCCTTACTCTCAGTCTTTTCGCTCTTCCTGTTGTGCAGCTCTGTAGTTGCACAAACCTGCTGTAATGTGATATCAGGAGGAATCGCAGTAGTATCCTCGAATGGAATATGTGTGGTCAATAGTGGCAGTGGAGGCTGCATTGAAGAAGATTCCGATGGAGATGGCTTTGCGGATGCTGTAGACCCGTGTCCTTCTGAGGCTGGCATGAACAATGGCTGTCCGGAATTAATGGAAGAAGAAAAAGCCGTCTTAGCGGCTGCACTGGAAGGTGTTAAGTTTAAAACCGATAGCGATGAGCTTCTTCCTGAATCCCTACCAAAATTAGATGCGGTACTAAAGCTCATGCAAAAGCATCCTGATTTTGACTTGAAGATTTCAGGATATACGGACAATTCGGGTGAAGCGTCCTACAACCTGTCTCTATCTGATAAGAGAGCCCATGCCGCTGAAAAGTACTTACTATCAAAAGGTATATCCGCCACCAGAATTATGGCCAAGGGCTATGGAGAAGAAAATCCAGTAGCTACCAACGAAACAAAAGAAGGACGCGCCAAAAATAGACGCGTAGAATTTGACCTAATGGTGGAAAACTAGCAAGAGTTTAGGGCGCCTAGCATGGCACCCTTTTTTTCTAGTGATGAAAAAGAAGACACTACTGGAACGAATATATGACCGAAGCAGCTTCTATTGTTCATCGCTTCTATGATGCTTTGAAAGCTAAGGATTTTAAGACGATAGAAAATTTATACCATGAGCAGGTAGTCTTTAATGATCCGGTTTTTTCCCACCTTAACCATCGTTCTGTATTGGCCATGTGGAAGATGCTGCTAGAAAATGATAACAGCCTTTTTATCGAATACCATTCAGTAAAAATTGACAGACAAGTGGCAACATGTATTTGGGAAGCCAGGTACAACTTTTCAAAAAAGCAGCTTCCTGTTCACAATGTGATCCATACCAAGATGATTTTAAAAGACGAGAGGATACTAAAACATACCGATAGCTTTGCTCTGTGGAAGTGGAGCAAAATGGCGCTAGGGTTTCCCGGAAAACTCTTCGGATGGACACCTCTCATGCAAAACAGGATCAGGAGTACAGCAAGACGAGCGCTAGAGAAATATATGCAAAAGCGACTTTAAAGAAGTGGAGGTTTAAGGCTGACTTACGCTCTTGTTTTCAGAAAGCTTGATGATGACGAAATCATCAAGCACTTGGATGGAACCTTCCTCGGGATAGATGCTCATTTCCTTCACTTTAGCTTGAGTTTCAGCCGGTACCGCGGACCACTGTGCATGCTGATATTCAAAGCCCAAATAGTTCATCATCCCATTGAGAGTTCTCGCACCTCCCCATGTACTAAGTCCGGTAGGTGCCACCATTGTCATCCCTGAATCGCTAAATGGGGCATTTTTATTAGTAGGAAATTTGAACTGCGATAGGTCTCCAAACCGAACCAATTTCTTGTCTACGGAAAAACCTGGCAGGGCTCCTACTCGGAGTGCTATATCTGTGGCAAATCGCAAAGAAGTTTGCGTCCACAAGTAGTTCTTTAAATGAATAGTATTGGAGCGATTCACAAAGCCAATGACAATCAACAGTATCAGCATTGTAGATAGGCTTGCAGCAAAGCTGCTGCCTAGCTTCGTGATAATATAGTAAGCCCCAACAAGGACAGGAATCATTCCAAAAACGAGTAAAGAGTCTATGTAAGTATTCAAAAATTGAGTGGAAAAAATGACCGGTGGTGCCAAGCCAATCAGAGCAATAATCAACGGCGTTTTGTATCTTGACTTTTTTGATTTTACGCTGACATAGGTGATAACAAAAAGCACAATCGCACACAGCAAGACCATCGCTCCTAGAAGGTAAAAAGGCATGGAGAAGTAAACTCCCGAAAAGAAATATTTCAGCGTCTCGTAAGCCCTGCTAAAATTTTCAAGAAAATGATCCATGATATACGACACGCCTATTTGATTAGCCCCGCGATAATCATAATAGTCCATACCAATGAAGTATAAAATGCCATCGCTTATGAGTTTATATATGAGCGGAGCACCAAGGCCTACCAGTAAAAATCGTTTCAGCAAAAATCCTGCGGAACCCTTTTCCTCCAGAAGCTGAATCAGAAAATAGATCAAAAACAACCCATATCCCACCGACATAAAACCCTGGTATGCACCCAACATAAGCACAAAGAGTAGCATCGCGAGCAGCAGATTAGCCTTGCCAGGCTTTACAGCTGAATTCACCGAAGACAATACCAGAAAACATGCAATGGGATATACAGGTGAAAACCAATTGTAAGAAAATCCTGCAGCAAAAGAGGGGAAACAAACCAGAAGAGCTGAAATCAGTACTTTTTGGAGAAAATTTAATCCCTGAAATAGATTAGTCAATGCAACCCCTGATAACGCTAAAAAAATGACTGCAACTAGGAAAAAAGGGACAGGCAGATAATGATGCTCACTGAAGATGCCCAGAAAGGCAGTAAACCACCGACCGGAAGGGATCACCGCTAAGCTGGAAAAATCTAGGCCACCTTGACCGTCCCAATTAATGATGATATTATTGAGCAAGAACCCATGAGAAAAAAAGATCAAGAGCACATTCACCAAGAAAAGTGTCTTGTTTTGGCGGGTTATTGATTTCCATTTTTGCCGCAAAAAAGACTCTAGATCAAAAGCCATTATTCGCTCTAACCATCCCTGCACCCACATTGAAGACGAATAAGAAGGCCTTCTGACAAGAAGAAGCAGGATGCAAACAATAAGAAGGAGGATTACGGAGGTGAAAAGCGTCAAAGATCTTAGCCTACTTAGTACTTTCAGTTTATCGGTTTCCACATTTCCATCCATCGTAAAGTGCTTGCCTACTATAGCAGGTGTAGCTAGGAAGTAGACTGCTATTCCTATCACTGCTACAAAACCCAGAAAGAGTATGAAATAAAGAGCTTGCTGGTCTTTATTCTTCTTTAGCATACCAAAAAATTACTTGCTTTTGTCCTTTAAAAGATAGCTCGGTCTGTTTTTAGAAGCCATGAAAAGCTTACCAATGTACTCTCCCAAAACCCCAATCATGATCAGCTGGATACCTCCGATCAATGCGATAAGTACCAAGAGTGATGTCCATCCAGGCACCGCCTTTTCGGTGAAAAGATGTACGTAAATGGCATAAATTCCGTAGAGAATTGAAAAAAGAGACAGCAATAAACCCAGGAAAGAAGAAATCCTTAGTGGTTTTATTGAAAAGCTGGTAATGCCTTCAATAAATAGGTTGAAAAGCTTCAATTTGGAATACTTAGAATCTCCGGCGTATCGATGCCCGGAATCAAAGGAAATCGTCGCTTTTTTAAAACCAAGCCAATTCACCAGGGCACGCAGGAAAATAGGCTGTTCTGAAAATTGTCTTAAAACCTGCACAACCTTGTGATCAAGCAACCGAAAATCAGCGTTCCTGTATTCCACTTTAGTATCCGAAAGAAAGTTCATAAAGCGATAAAAAAGAAGCGAAGAAATTCTTCTGAAGAAACTTTTTGCACCCTCAGTCTTTCGGTAAGTAACCACAATATCATTCCCCTCCATCCACTTTTTGATCATTTCCGGGATCAACTCCGGTGGATGTTCCATATCCACATCCATCATTACCAGACAGTCTCCATTCGCATGGTCCAGACCCGCTTTTATCGCGACTTGTTGCCCAAAGTTCCTAGAAAGCGAGAGATAGCCAATGTTACTTGCACCTTCACTGATTAGCTGAAGAATATGTAAGGTTTCATCCGTGCTGCCATCGTCTACAAAAAGCACTTCATATTGTATCCCTTCCATTGCAACCTTAAGCGCTTCATTGAAAATATTAATGTTAGGTGCCTCATTAAAAACAGGTACAATGATGGAAACAGAAAATTCTGTGGCAGAAGCTTCGATAATGATTGCCTTTTAAAGCTACAAGACTAAGCTATTTCCAGCTTGTAAGGAATTATTGATTAGCGCATCTACTTCTATTCAAATAAAAAGAGGTTCGCTAAAATTCTCATACATGTAGCCCATATGGCAGATGGTCAATGGCGCTTAATGGCGTACAAGGTACGAATGGCCTTGAATTTATTTCAGGAATCTGATTTAAACCTATTTTACAAAATAACAACGGGAAAGAGTCAAACCTCTAAGCCATTTATTGCTCCTGCACACCTTACTAATTTTGGAATGTGTATAAGTTGAACAACGGAAGATCAAATGTTACTGCCAAATTGTATCGGACAATAGATTCGCTTGAATTACTAAGAGTCCGTAACTCTGGAGTAAACTGCATTCCAGATGAAATCGCAAATGGAGAATTTTTAAACCCGTAAACGAAGGATAGACCTGGGGATACAAATTGAGATATTCTGACTTCCTCGGGAAATCCATCTGTTGAGTTGTTTAGACGATAAAGAACTGGAGCACCGATATCAAATAAGGTCACGAAAATTGAAATTGAATTACCCGTGTAAAATCTACCTGACGAGGTTATTTTCCGTTTTGAGTTAGGATTTTTTCTAGATGTTATTGCCTTACTAAAAGCTATTCCGATTGGAGCTGTGAAACCAATATTACCAGAAGCTTCCAAATTGTTGCTCGGCCATTCATAACCAATTAGCACACCAGGAAAACTATTAAACGAAATATTGTATCTATATCTTTTTTTTATACCATGAGATCCAACTGGTAAAGCCACTGCATCAATTGCACGCGATACTTCCTCAGCAGACTTAGCTGATGATAAATCTGACATAAAAGCACCATATTTAAGTAGCAATAGAAGGTCTTGATTGCTATCGTCTTTTACTTGGTATTTCTTCAAGAATTGATATGCTCCAAAAATAAGATTGGGATAATCAAATTTATTGGTTGCTTCAAAAAGTGTATAGATATCTTTTAATAATTTATCAATCTCAGAAGAATTAGTTTTTGAATACTCGATCCCAAAACTTGCAACAGCAAATCTCACTATTTCTTTAGCAGAAAGGTATATCGGTAGAACGTCTGATCGTCTTAAATATCCAGCACTATTCTTTTGGGCTAGTAGTTTATAGGTTTCATCAACTGGCTGTAAAAAAGAATATAGACTCTTGATAGAAGAGTACATATATTTAGGATTACGAAATTGTGCCTCAAGTTTTCTCAAAAATAGTTTAAAAGAATCGTCCAAATTTTCGTTTTCAAATAGTTTACGATTCAGATTAAAAATCCTTTGATAAACTAGACCAAAGAATATGCTCCTGGAATCTTTATTATTTAAAACTTGGTTAAACTTACCTTTACCCGCCCAAACCTGCTCGATGCTATCAAATTCAAGTAAGGAATTTGATAAAATTGCTAGGTATTTGGAGCTGATTTGAAAATTCTGTGTGTTAAAATATTTATCAGAATCTTCACCTAGATTGGCAATTATTGATGCTAGCGAGTTACCTTTTTCAATCGATCTGTAACTCTCAAGCATAGCATTTATATAATCCAACTCGATTGAAGTTATTAGACTTGTTTTAACGAGATAGAGTGGCAATTTATATACCAAGTTATTTAAGTCCTTTTTAAAGCTAGATCGAAAAAGATTCAAATAAGAAGTATAGTCGTAATTCTCAAAAGCCAGCCACAATTCTACGGTATTAGGAAATAAAGCCTTGATCTTATTGCCGTCCGCCAAGATGTCATTTCTGAAATTTTCAAAGAAAATTGCCTTTATTTCTTGCTTAATCCTTCCTGCAATAAAAGTAGCAGTTCCATCAATAAGAGTTGATTGACTTACGCCTTCAAATGAAATCTGAACTTGTTGAGATTGACTTTTTG
>JBCCLV010000110.1:0-12112 GCA_039026695.1 Bacteroidota bacterium | reverse complement strand
GTACCTGCAGCTGGTGCTTTCTGTGGGTCAGCGGGTTTTTTTGTACAATGGTGTGCTCGCCTGTATGAATCCTGGCGAGCTCACCGTATCGTGGATTTCAGGCGAGGAGCGCTTTTTAAATGACGAGCTAAGGAAAGTCATTAAAGTTCTGGAAAGTCGGTACAATGTAACAGTAGACGCAGGCTCTATATCGCTCGACCGCAAATTCACCGGAACACTACCGGCCGATGATCTCCAAAAAGCCTGTAAAATTGTTTTCAGTTCCTTAGGAATTCGATACGAAATCAGCCAAGAGGTAATCAAGCTTCTGAACTAGCAACCAGAAAAAAGGCAAACAACATTCAGATGGAGTTGAGAATTTTTTGGTGCCGGTTGATCTCAATTGAGCCCAAAATCTTTAAAATTTCAAAAGCAAAAACATCACATTAGTGATTATTCCGCTGGTTTTACCAGAGCCATGGTTAATTACATTTTCGATTTTGCTCGAATTCGTGAGAGAGGGAAATTCCATTATTGTACGAAAATTAATGGACAGCAACAGGTAATTTTAAAATAATGGAGTTGATTTTACGTCTTCTTTGCTTGCTGTTATCCGTGATTACATTGACGCATATCCATGCGCAAGTTGAGGGCACTACTGATGTAGATACAACATTTCTCCAGGTGCTCAATGAACTGGAGGCAAAGGAAGAGGTATCATTCAGTTTTGATGCAGACCTGATTAGCTCTTTGAAGATCCCGAGAACGTTTGCGGATGTGGCGTCACTCCTTGCTTATTTAAATACAAAGAGTGCACTGGCTGTAGAAGAGGTAAGCGATCATTCATTCTTGATCCGTCCTAAGTTGGCGGAAGTACAATTTCGATTCGTCCCAAAGGATGGAAGTCTTGAGCCATTTTACCTTGACTTAGTAAGAGGCAACAACGAAATATTGTATCAAAATTTCCTGACTGATCCGAATAAACCTATTCGGTTTGCATGGAAACCACAGTTTGGAGATACGATAAAGCTGATATCCACGCTTTATGATCCAATTGTGATCCCTGCTTCTCAGCTTATTTTTAACCTGGATCAGTCAATGCTGCTGAGTGAAAAAGTGACTTACCTGGAGGAGGTGGTGGTAGATAATTACATCACCAGAGGTGTAGGGCTTGATATCCGAGATCACATCACCAAAATGCAGATTTCTGATTTAGCGCTGATACCTGGCGAAACTGATGGAGATATCCTTGCGGCTCTCTCTACTCTCCCTGGCATTAACACACCTGACAGCAGGCCGGGTAATCTATTCATCCGTGGCAGCTCTACTGATCAAAATTTGATATTATTCAATCATATTCCTATTTATCACAAAGGACATTTTTTCGGGTCAATATCACCATACAATGCCACTGTAGTATCACAGGTGGAGGTAAGTAAAAACGGCTTTGATCCTGGTTTGGGTGATAGAGTAGGAGGGTCGGTACAGATAACTTCACCCGATAAGATTGAAGCTTATCAGGGCTTTGGTTTTGGACTTAATACGCTATACGGTACTGGATTTGCCAAAACCAAAGTTGGTAAGAAAGCTGCCATCTCACTTGCTGCTCGTCGCTCCCTGCCTTTTGGTTGGATTCCACCAAAACTTCAGGAAATATCAACCATGGTTTATTCAGCTACTATTTTATCTGACCCGCAAGCAGGAGTAGACCTGGATCAGGTGAACGTGAAATATGAGGATTACAACCTCAATATATTACTGCATCCAAGCGATAAAAGGACATTTAAGATCAGTGGTTTGTATACGAACAATGATACAGACTACTCGATCATCAACGACACTTTGAGAAATCTTGAGTCAATTAGTTACGATAATGAAGGCATCAGTGTAGAATGGAAACAAGTTTTTTCACCACGTCTCTCCAGTAAGATGACCACTTTTTTCAGTAGTTACAATTCTGCTTACCAGACCAGGCAAGTAAGCCTTACTGAAAATGATGATACCATTGATTTGAGATCTGAAAACGCACTGACTGATGCAAGTTTGGCCTATGAAGTTCAGCTGAAACAGCGAAATGATGATTGGCGATTTGGATTGTCTTCACAGTGGAGTGAGGTCGGATTCATCTACTTTGACAGGCCAGGTCAAGCGGAGGGTTTACAAATCAATCCTACTCCTGAACGTACATTTTTGCATGCATTATACGCTAATTACCAGTCTAGTAGACTTGGGCGGTTTTACTTTCAAGCAGGAGGGAGGCTCACTTACTATCAAGCCACCTCTAAAGCATACCTTTCTCCTCGCCTGCTGCTGAACTATGATGCAGGAGAGCGACTTACCCTAAAAGCTTCAGCAGGCAGGTCCTACCAATTCTTGAGTCAAGTCAAATATTTAAATTTTGGAAACGCCGGATTTGACAATGAACTGTGGAGATTGGCTGATAACCAGAGCATTTCAGTCCTCCATGCTGACCAGGCGATGATCGGAGGCATCTGGAGTAGGGGTCGTTTATTGCTGGATTTTGAAGCTTTCAGTAAAGTGGTTCGAAATGTGAATTACGCCAGTACATTTCGGCTTAATGCCGAAACCAGATACGGAACAGCAAACTGGGAAGTACAAGGATTTGATCTTTTTGCAAAAGTGCAGGTGGGAAAAGGCCTTGCACTGTGGGGGAGCTATGAGTATGCTAGGCAGCTTTTGAGTTTTGATTCCCTGGCGTCAGTCGATTATGTTTTTAAAGATAACCGGCCGCATCGTTTCAAGCTGGGAGGGCTTTACCAAAAGAGAAATCTAAAATTGTCCTATTCCTGGAAGATGCTGTCGGGCTTGTACGGCAGGTCTATCGATATTCTGGCGCAGTTAGATGAGGTTTTCATCCAGGAAAGTGCTCCACCACCTCGCATGATGGGAGGTGCACCACCCAATATGGGGCCACCGATGAGGCCCAGAAGCAGGCCCGCAACAATAGACGATCTCCCAGAGCGATATGATGTTTTTTTGGGTCTGGATTTATTTGCTACGTACCAGCTACCCTCAAGAGAGAGTAGAAAATATAAGGCAGTGATTGGGCTATCCTTAATAAATGTGCTTAATCGGCAAAATCAGATTGATCAGGTTGTTCGCGGTGCTCGTCGCAAATTTCTTAACCAGCGATATGGTTTAGGATTTGCACCCAACCTTAACGTGACCGTAACTTGGTGAATTTTTAAAAAGCGATCCAAACTTAATTGGGGTTGCTGAGGGTTCTATTTTGCACTCAACCAAACATCTCTTACACGGAGTTGCTCTGCTGTGGCATCTTTAATTAATTGCAGGTCATGCTGAGCGCTTCGTTCCACCAAAATAGCCTTCGCTTTTAGTTTCTTTTCTTTGGATTTTCCTTTCACCTCTCGTCGCACAATCACAGTGACTTTATCGTTTTCTTCGGTGTTTTCATAAAAATCGCTAATTACTTGCTGGAAAGATTGTAAAGTAACCTCTGCACCATTCCAATTTATCAGCACATCTCCTTTTTGAAATCCCAGATCTTTCCCAAAAGCGTTTACATTATCTATATCTGCAATCACTATTTCTTGCGCTTCATTCACCGTAGGAATAAATTTTCCGGCAGACACCACTTTTTCTTGTCGTTCTTTTTGGTACGAGACTCCTGCCCATCCCAAAATTTCTTCGTAAGGCAAAGGTGCAGTACCACCCACATGCTTTCGCAGGAAGTTACCTACTTCCTGTGTTGTCATTTTCTCAATAACGTCAAAAAGCTCCGCATCTTTAAAGGCCTTTAAGGGCCCATATATTTCGGACAGTGCTCGCATAAGCCATTGCAAGTTCTTATCACCTTGAGTCGATTTAATTATGGTAAGGTCCAGGCACATCGCAATCAGCGCTCCGCCAGCGTATACGTCTCCGTACCGTGCTTCATTTTCTGGCTCTAGGATGTTTTCGCTGAATTCTGTGTATGGTATATCTACATTGTACTGTTCTTGCTGCACCATTTTATCTCGCATCTGCTCCAGAAAGTCAGTGACCTCAAAGAGATCATATTTTACCTGCACATGCTGGGAAGAGTATTCAGTCACACCTTCATACAACCACAGGTGCTGACTCATCTCTGGTTCGATGTAGTTGAAATTGTGTATTTCTTCGGAGTGGATGTTAAGAGGGGTAACGATATGGAGAAATTCATGTGCTGCCACATCTTTTACAATCTGGTTGATGCGCTCAGCTTCCATTTCAGGTAGCGAATAGAGGGAGGAGTAGGAATGCTCCAGGGCACCGTAAGCACCGGAAATGGTTTGTCCATCAAAAAGGTAGATCAGGTATGCGTACTTGTCTACAGGAAGTGCTCCGCCCAGGTAGCTGGCTTGCGCTTCCATGAGTTCGTCGATGCTGCTCATCACATCGGCGGAGCTGAGGACTTTGTTGGGGGAGTATACTGAAACAATGATATTGGCCCCGGCAATTTCTTTGGATGTTATATCCGGTTCGCAATACATGAAAGGTGCATCGGCGAAGAAATTATAGTTCGCTGCTTTGTAGGTATCGCTGGTATCGCTTATCGAAACCACCTCAAGAGCTCCTGCTCCTTTTATCTCCGCTGGATGCTTGATGGTGAGGTAGTATGGTTTGAACTTATGTCCTTCCAGATAACCGACGAATCCAAAAGTATTGATCACGAAAGTATTAGAGCCAGCATCTATGCTGGTACCCCCAGGCTCAAAAAGTTTATTGTCCCCATAGCCTTCAAAATCATCGAAAGAGTCCTCGATGAGGTATTTTACTCTGTGTAATTTACTGGCTGAGGCTATCTGCCACCGGTTGGTAGAGATGCGTTCTACTTCAAGATCATTCCCAAGACTATCAAGTGCTTGAAAATCCACCACAAATCTGCCAAAGTCCGAAATGCTGTAGGTGCCGGGAACAATTTTTGGCATGTGGTACTCTATGGTATCTTCATCAATTGAGGGTACAATCAGCTCAACAGGTACTTGATCGTTTTCTACTTTGTCTAAATATAGCGTTGCCTCGTATTTTTCTTGCGCAAAGGACTGTGACACAAATAGAAGCAATAGAATGATTAGGGATTTTTTCATAATGCCGTTTTGTCAATCCGCAAGAATAGTCAGAATTGCATTTTGGACCTAAAACAGAAGCTATTTTTGACCCAATCCCTGATATCTATGATCAATTAAAATTTTGAAGCCGGCATACTTCAAGAGTTTCAATTTGGCTGATAGGAAAAAACCCCAAGCCTACCTTTCTCTTATTTCTTCCTAAAAACTACTTTAAGCGGAACTCCGCGATAGTCAAAATGGTCACGTAATTTATTCATCAGGTACCGCTGATAGGCCTCTTTTACATATTGTGGGAAATTGCAGAAGAAGGCGAATGTGGGCGTAGGAGTAGGAAGCTGTGTAATATATTTAATCTTGATGTAATGGCCTCTTACGGAAGGAGGTGGGTAATTTTCAATTTCTTTGCCGATGATCTCATTGAGTTTGGAGGTAGATATTTTGCGGGTTCGATTTTTATATACCTGAAGCGCAAGCTCCAGGGTTTGCATGATTCGCTGCTTATTCGTGACCGAGGTGAAAATGATAGGAATGTAGCTTAGTGGTCCTAGACGCTCCAAGTAGCTTTTTCGCACTTTGTCAGCGGTCTTGGTGTCTTTGTCTACCAGGTCCCACTTATTCACCATCAGCACCATTCCTTTTTTGTATTTGGCAGCCAGACCAATGATGTTCATATCTTGAGATTCTAGGCCATGTTCGGCATCTATCATCACGATACAAACATCAGAATCTTGGATTGCCTGGATGGCTCGAAGTACTGAATAAAACTCAATGTCTTCTCTTACTTTCGATTTTTTCCTGATGCCTGCTGTGTCGGTCAAGATAAAGTCTTTTCCAAACTGCGTGTAATGTGTATTTACTGCATCCCTTGTGGTACCTGCAATGTTGGTGACGATGCTTCTCTCCTTCCCAATGAGGGCGTTTACTAATGAGGATTTACCTACATTAGGTCGACCCACGATAGCCAGCCTCGGTACTTGCTCTCCTTCTTTGGGCTCTTCATTTTGAAAATGGTCGACCATAGCGTCTAACAGATCGCCGGTACCCGATCCACTGGCAGATGCAATTGGAAATATGGGTGCATCCAGGCCCAAGGCATAAAATTCATTTGAAACCAAGGACCGTGCTTGATTATCGGCCTTATTAGCTGCTATAAAAAGCGGCTTCTTTAGCTCCCTGATCACATTGGCAAAGTCCTGGTCCAGGCCATGCAGGCCGGTATCACAATCCACCATAAATAAAATTACCGTTGCCTCCTGTAGCGCCTCTTTCACTTGGGACCTAATGGCCTCTTCAAAAATATCGTCAGACCCTTCCACGTAGCCTCCGGTATCTATCACTGTAAAGTTTTTACCATTCCATTCACCGTACCCGTAGTGTCGGTCCCTGGTTACCCCGGATTCATTGTCCATGATGGCCTGTCTGCGCTCCACCAGTCGATTAAAAAGCGTCGATTTTCCGACGTTGGGTCTCCCTACGATTGCCAGGATATTTGCCATATTATTTGCTTTTTTAGCTCTGCTTAGCGCTGAGAATCCAGTATGATTTTGAAAGAAGCATGTGTCTGGTTGTTCTTAGCGAAATTTTTCTGGAATAGCGTTTAGTGAATCTACTTGCAAAGAGTCAGTACCTAGCGAATCAATCAGCTGGATACCCTGCGGCACGAGCGTTTTAAGTCTTTGGAGTTCAGACTTGGCTATCGCTACTGCTTCTTCAAGTACCTCATCACGTCCATCTCGAATGCCAGCTAGTGTAGGCTTTACCACAACATCTGGAACTACACCAATTCTCTGGGTTTCAGTCCGGTCAGGATAAAAGACCCCAATTCCGGAGAATGCAGTTCCCATCTTCTGTATCAGTGGAAATCTGGTCACATTGCCATCGGCACCCGCTGTTTGGCTACCTACCTTCACCACATTAGGTGCTGATTCAAAACACATACAGGTAAACTCCGCGTGACTTTGGGTTTTTTGGTTGAATAGTAGAATTACCTTACCCCTGTAGTAGTCTTCGTTGCGTTTACCGCATTTACTACTACCACTCCACCTGAACTTCCCCGGATACTCAAAGTAAGGTCGGGTGAAAGTGGCGAATTCAGTAAGTTCAGGCTTTAAAAAATTGGCGATTGCTCGATAGGTACCCTTAGGATAGTTTCTCACGTCGATGATGAGCACATGACTTTCCATCGCCTCTTCCATTAGCTCACTGACTTCCTTTATTTCTAGATTTTTTAGGTTGAGATAGGCAATTGAATCATGCAACCAAACAAATTTCTCAGCAGGTGGAGCTTTCTCGTACGTTATATCGGAGTAGTGATAAAGGTTCAATACCCTACTGCTTTTTGTGCCGGCCCTATCGATCTCAACAGTAGCCGTTCCATCTAAACCCATAAAAAGAGAGTGAAACAGTCTTCCTTGCTTAGCGGATTCATTAGACCCCCATACATATTTAGCATGTTCTGCATCAAGTGACATTACTGATCTGCCGTTTACCGCGGTAATGGCATCTCCAACTCTTAGGTCATCGCTTGCAGCCTTTCCTTTATCAATTATTTCTGTAATCACGGCCATTCCTTCGATCATCTCAAACTTAGCTGGCAAGTAGTTTTGATATGGCCACTGGTCCAGCGTGTTGGATAGAATTCCGGCATGTCCGTCATCCACTTTTACTACCAATTCCAGTATTGCCTTGTGAAAATCTAGTTTACTGCTAGCACCAAGGAACTTTGGAATCATCTCTTTTAGTACCTCGTCCCACGGCTGATCTGTTTGGTATTTGTAAGGAAAGAAGTACTCAATGTAGTTCCAGTACCTAAAAAGCGGGAGAAGGCGCATGTTTTCGTCTTCCCAGTTTAAGTCGAAGTAGGAAGATTCATTTTTTGGCTCAAACTGACCCACATTACCTTTCTCGATGTAGTGGTGGTTACCTTGAAATCTATTGTTTTCAATGTCCTGAAAAGTTTTTTGAAGTTCTGCTGAAAACGGTCGTTTACGTGTCCAGGACAAGTCAAAATTTTTAAGGAACATCTCTTCCTTTGGAGGTTTTCTACAGGCTGAGCAAGGTTTTCTCGGACCAAACGCATAAATCCAGCGGCTCAGGTATTCGTTAAATTTTTCCTCTGTGGTTATGTTTTTTGTATTGGCAAGTACCTTGAGCAGCTTGTCATCCCAGTCATAGGCACCTGACCCGACTTTGGGATGATAGTACTTTAAAAAGCCCCAAACCTTGCAGGTATAATAAAGCCGATCCACTTTGGAGATACTACCTGCCATCTCCGAAGTATTAAAGGTGGTCTGGTTGTCGGCGACAGAAGTGCTTAGCAAGATGCCATAAAACAGGCCCAGCAGAATCATTCGTTTCATAGTTGCATTGGATTTAAAATTTTAAAGCATCTTCACCATCCAAGTTTATTTCAAGTTTTTCTATTCCTCAATAGCCAAACCTAGTCAATTTGCGCTCATCTTTTCTCCAGTCTTTCTCCACCTTTACGAAGGTCTCAAGGTGAATTTTTTTACCAAAGAAATCTTCAAGTGCTTCACGGGCTAAAATTCCTACTTTTCTAATTGCACTGGCCTTTTTTCCGATGATTATACCTTTTTGGCTTTCACGCTCCACAAAAATTTCTGCTGCAATTCGGATGATCTTCTCTTCTTCTTTGAAAGAGGTAACTACCACTTCTGTACTATAAGGAATTTCTTGTTGGTAGTTGAGAAAGATCTTTTCCCTGATGATCTCAGCGGTGATGAACCGTTCACTTTTGTCTGTGAACTCATCTGTGGGAAAATATGGCGGATGTGTAGGAATTAGCTTCTTAATTAGCTTCAGTACAGCATCAATGCCCACCTGCTCAAGCGCTGAGATCGGATAGATATCTAAGTCCGGATAGAAAGACTTCCAGTAAGTGATCTTATCCTCAGTCTGGCTACCTCTATTTTGATCCACTTTATTTATCAAGAATAGTAGTGGTGCGCTGGAAGCTAAAGCCATGTCAAAAAGTGTTGGATCGTCGTGTTTGTCTTCCAGCGCTACCATATAAAGGATTACATCCGCGTCCTCTAGGGCAGTTTTCACATAACCCATCATTTTTTCCTGCAGGCGATAAGCTGGATCTACTGCACCTGGTGTATCTGAAAATACGATTTGAGAATTATCCTCATTTAGGATACCAAACACACGCTGACGGGTGGTTTGGGCTTTATTGCTGGTAATCGCCAGCCGTTCTCCCATTAGTGCATTCAATAGCGTCGACTTTCCTACATTGGGTTTTCCTATGATATTCACAAAACCAGATCTAAAATCGGTGCTATCTTCCATCAAAAATCAAAGCTATGCGGATAATACTTTTCATACTAATAGGATTTTGTACGTTCTGCGCAAAGTCGCAAAATGATAAGTCACAAGATGATAAGTCACAAATTTTAGCTCAAGCAAAGAAGTTTTCGGCCTATTTGATGTCTGGCGAGCGTGATAAAATCGTGCAGTTATATACCAAAGACGCAAAGATTTTCCCAACAGGTAAAGATATTCTGGATGGTCCGAAGCTGGCTGAATATTGGAACCCCACCTCACGTACTGCTTCGAAAACGCTTTATCATAAGTTGACACCTGTAGAAATAAAGATATGGGGTGCTGAGGCTTACGATTATGGATATTATGAGGGTAGATCTACCAACGGAAAGCAGAATTTCAAATGGAAAGGAAAATACGTGGTGATTTGGAAGAAGGAGGCTGGTGTTTGGAAAATGCACTTGGATATATGGAATGCAGTAGAAGAGTAGCCAAAAAATTTTATCAGAATTAAAATTGTTCCTATTTTCGCATTTCAAATCGCGGGGTGGAGCAGTTGGTAGCTCGTCGGGCTCATAACCCGAAGGTCACAGGTTCGAGTCCTGTCCCCGCTACAAGTATCAACCTCGACCGTCAGTCGAGGTTTTTTGTTTCAAAATACTTTACAAAAGCAAAAGCCAATACTCTCCTACTATCTAGCCACCTTGCTCGGAATTAGATGATCTACTGAGCATTTTGCCATTATCACTTCATCCCCATTTTCAAAACCTTCACAAGAGAAACCAAGGATTTGGTCTAAGAGTGAGCCTTTCATATGGCTTCATTTAAAAACCTTATGGCCTGTATTTAGTAATTTCCTCTAAATAATGTCCTTTGTGAAGTAAAAGATGAAAAGATCAGCCAGCCTTTCAATAAGAATATTCATTGGATTTATAGCCTTTCATTTCGTTCAAGTTATATACAGCCAGGAGTTTTCAGCAGGGATCAATGTTGAGGATCCTAACCCAAATGCGGTACTCCATTTGGTATCCCCCAATGGAAATCAAGGTCTTTTAATACCCAAACTCACCAATGCCCAACGAACAGGAATGACACTCACTGCCAGTGATGAGGGACTGATGGTATATGATGAACAGGATGGGGCATTCTATTTTTGGAGTGGTAGTGCGTGGGTGGTCATAAACGTTGGCAATAGCAATGGCATTACTTCGGTTGCGACAGATGCGACATTAAATGGTGACGGTACCGTCAGCAATCAATTGAGTGTAAACGCTGGAACGGGTGCCAATCAAATTGTTCAATTGGATGGTTCTGCGGCATTACCTGCCCTGGACGGGAGCAATCTTGTCAATCTCAATGATGGAGATAATGATCCAACAAATGAAATTGAACTTCCAGCTACAGCCACAACTGGTCAAATACTGGAGTATGACGGCACAGACTGGATAGCTGGAAATGCAGCCTCCGGTGATATGTCTCAGTCAGTTTATGATACAGACGGGGATAATGTGGTTGACAATGCTCAGCTGGTAAATGGATTTTCAGTCGAAAGTGCGGTTCCTTCTGGTGCCGCCTTCACCGATGGACAGACACTCAATCTTACAGGAACAAATTTGGAAATAAGTGGTGGTAACACCATCGATGTGTCCGGTATTGCTGGGACCGACACCCAAGCCCTTTCGGTGGCCGGCACAGACTTATCTATTACGGGGGGCAATACAGTTGACTTATCTGTGGTACAAGATGGCTTTGAAGCCAACACGGACGCACAGACTTTAAGCCTGACAGGAACTGACTTAAGCATTACCGGGGGCAATACCCTTGATGTATCGAGTATAGCAGGTACGGATGCCCAGGACCTAACGCTCACTGGTAATACTTTGGCCTTGACCAATGATCCCAGCACGATTGATTTGAGTACTTATCTTGACAATACAGACACACAAACCTTGTCGGTGGCCGGCACAGACTTATCTATCACGGGAGGCAATATGGTTGATTTATCTGTGGTACAAGATGGCTTTGAAGCCAATACGGACGCACAGACCTTGAGTCTAACAGGGACCGACTTGATCATTACCGGAGGCAATACCCTTGATGTGTCGAGTTTAGCAGGTACGGATGCCCAGGACCTAACGCTCACTGGTAATACTTTGGCTTTGACCAATGATCCCAGCACGATTGACTTGAGCACTTACCTTGACAATACAGACACACAAACCCTTTCGGTGGCCGGCACAGACCTATCCATCACGGGCGGTAATATGGTTGATTTATCTGTGATACAAGATGGCTTTGAAGCCAATACGGACGCACAGACTTTGAGTCTAACAGGAACTGACTTGAGCATTGCCGGGGGAAATACCCTTGATGTGTCGAGTTTGGCGGGCACAGATGATCAGCAGATAGATAACTTATCATTAACAGGATCGATTCTCAATATCTCATTGCAAGACGATGCGGTTCCTGATGAAACAGTCGATCTAAGTTCAATCAATACAGACAGCCAGGATCTTGCGAATGTTTTAGGCAATGGTAATGATGCGGGCGGATTTACGATCACGAACGCCGGAGCTCCGGTTGCTGGAACCGATGTAGCGACAAAGGATTATGTCGATACTGCCCCGGATAATGACAATCAGGATCTTGCCAATGTTCTGGGTAATGGTAATGATGCGGGGGGATTTACGATCACGAACGCTGGAGCTCCGGTTGCTGGAACCGATGTAGCGACAAAGGATTATGTCGACACTGCCCCGGACAATGACAATCAGGAT
>JBCCLV010000109.1:0-12112 GCA_039026695.1 Bacteroidota bacterium | reverse complement strand
TATTCAGCGAAGTACCTAAGCTTAAGGATTATATAAAGAAAAAAATGCGCGCCGTTTACGGCGCGCATTTTTTAAATGGATTTCTTAAAAATCATTTTTCAGGTCTTTTGGGATATCTTGATGTTGCGAGACGCGAAGGGGATAAATTATAGAAGCTTTTGACCTGTTCATAATCACGAAGATTGAGGGTAGACCTGTCATTAAACTGACCTGGCACTACTACAAGTCGTGCAATCCATTGATCAGTAAGGTCTGATCCCAGGCCATCAAAATTCACGGTACCGTCGAGATATACGCTCGCGTCGAATTTTGTGAAATCATAATTGTATTCAAGAATTCCATCTGTGAAGTACAGACTTTCTGGCAAAGCCCTCCAGACTTCAGTGCCATCCTCGGTGACTTCCCACAGCAAATAGGCCAGCATCACATCAGAATCCAGCATGGTGAAGTCATCTGGTAGGCTTAAAAGGACACTGTACTCGGGTGCTGTGAAATCAAATTCATACTCAAAGACGAATGCTTCTTCGCCAGGAGCTCCTTGAAGTCCATCTCTTCCCTGCGGTCCTACGGGACCTTCGCATCTAAAAAATAGAATTGCTATGGTCGCTAAGATTGTCAAGTACTTCATGATTGATAAAATTTAATGTACACTTCCACTATAAGTAAAAATGGTGCCAAATTGCCCTGACCACCCTAAACAATAGAAATCACGATTTCCTTAAACATCAATTAAATGAGCAATGTCTACCATATATTGAATGGAGATGCGCTAAAAGAACAGATAGCTGATCGGCTAGAGGGCAAAATGATCATTATGCGGGAGTGTCTGATAGAAGGTCCTCTTACTTACCCGTCCGGCGATCTGCAAGAATTATTTCAGAAGAGAGCGCAATTTTTAACCAGAAGTAACGGAGGCACTGCTGAGTACTATTTTGTTGAAGTTGCTGCTGAACTTGAGAAACTAATCCAGGTAGAGAATGGTGCGATCCTGAATTTTTGGTTTGAAGATGATCTTTTTTGCCAGACAAACTTCTGGTTTCTAGTTCACCTGACCAGAGATAAAAGTATCACACGCTCCTTGATTCGTCCCCATCAGCTTACAAGATATGGCTTTGGTGCCTACAACTTTGAAGGACTGCAAGGCTGTTTTCAAAAAAGAAAGGAGATTTTACTTGTCGATGAGTTATCCAACTTGTGGGAAGCCTATGCTAATGGGCAATCTGAAAAAATGAAGCAAATAGCTAGTCAATTAAGCGATGAATTTTCTTTTATCTCTGCTGCTGTCAACGCTCATATTTCACGGATAGCGACCAATTTTTCTTCTGGTGAGCCACTACAGATTCTCGCCAAACTTGTAGAAGAATTTGGAATCGATAGTTTCAAGAAAATTTTTGATTCTTTTAGCAGCCAAGCCCCAATTTATGGCTTTGGAGACCTTCAGGTAAAGCGTTTGCTTCAGCAGCTTGAAAATGACTCTTTTCACAATAAGTGATTCGCCCAATCGTATTACTGTGCGGTATTCAATCGCTATTTTAGATTTTGGTGTACGCTACCATTTTTTACTTTTGTTGGCTTGTGGTTTCATTAGACACCACGATTACCGACTGATTTGGTCACCAACCATACAAAAAAATTGCCAATGGACTATGTAATTCACGGAATTCAGCATGTAGGTGTTGCAGTGCCAGAGCATGAGAAAGCTTGGAAATGGTACAGAAAGTATTTTGGTCTTGATGTTCCATTCTTCAATGATGAGGCCAACGCCGACTTAATGACCATCTACACTGGAGATAAAGTAATTTCTAAGAGAGCGGCTATGGTCCTAAACCTTAAAGGAGGAGCGGCAATGGAAGTAATATGTCCTAGTACTTTCAAAGCACGGCATGCTGAGGTCGACCATCAGCTGGGAGATTTGGGCATCTATATTGGTTGGCTTAAGTCCCCAGATGTAGCTAAGTCTCTTGAGTTTATGAAAGAGGGTGGTGTAGAGCTACTTTCCGATCTAGTGAAAATGCCAAATGGCTGGGACACTTTTTATTTTAAGGATCTTAATGGTTTGATTTATCAGGTAGTGCCTGAGGAGCGCTTCTACACGCAAACCGCATTGCCTAATGGAGGCATGGCAGGTTGCTCGGTTGGTGTTTCTGATATGCAGAAAGCCATAGATTTTTATGCGTTGCTTGGTTATGACAAGATTTTAAATGACGGAACAGACATTTTTGACGATTGGAAAGCCATTCCAGGAGGAGATAGCGAAATGCGAAGAGTCCTGCTATCTCAACAAAACCGCTCAGGAGGAGGGTTTTCCGATTTGATTGGTGCCACTTACATAGAACTTGTACAGGATACCTCCGGTCGAATTCCCATTAAAATATTTGCCGATCGCTATTGGGGGGATATTGGCTTTGCTCACCTTGGGTTTGATGTGAGAAATATGTCAGCAATTGGAGATGCATTAGAAAAGGCAGGGCATGGCTTTACTTGTGACACCAAAAACGTTTTGAGCATGGGGGAGAGCACCAAAGTTCATTGTACTTATACAGAAGACCCTGATGGTACGCTAATCGAGCTTATTGAAGTTTATAAAATTCCTATTCTTGAAAAATTTGGAATCTATCTAAATGTGGAAAAAAGACCCTACGATAAACCTCATCCCTCGCTTATGCTCAAAGCCCTGAAATTTATCCGGGTAAAAGACTAGTCTGCTCTACTTAAGATGTGTCTTGAAAAAGTCGATTGTTCTTTTCCAGGCTAATTCCGCGGCATCCCTGTCATATCTTGGAGTAGTGTCATTGTGGAAACCGTGATTTGCGTTTTTATAAATGTAAGCAGTGTATTTCTTGTTGTATTTGATCAGTGCTTCTTCGTATGCAGGCCATCCTGCGTTGACACGTTTATCCAATTCACCAAAATGCAGCAAGAGAGGTGCCTCTATTGAGGCTACCAAACTCGCATCAGGTTGACCTCCATAGAATGGTACCGCAGCTTTAAGATCGGGAACTTTGACCGCCATAAGGTTTGAAATGGATCCTCCGAAACAAAAACCAACAACGCCTACATCACCACTGCACTCAGGATGGGTCTTCAGGAACTCAAATGCTGCAATAAAATCTTCGAGCATTTCCGTTCTGTCTCTTTTGCGCTGTAAAGCACGACCATCATCATCGTTTCCAGGATAGCCGCCCAGGGGTGTAAGCGCATCGGGAGATAGGGAAATGAAGCCAGCTTTTGCAGCTCTCCTGCCCACATCTGCAATATGAGGATTCAGGCCTCTGTTCTCATGGACTACCACAATTCCGGGAAGCTTTTTTCCGCTATCCTTTGGTCGGGAAAGCTGGGCACTGATGGATCCACCACCTTTCGGAGATTCATAGGATATGGTCTCAGTGATCAGTTTGGGGTCGTCCTGCGAAATTTGTTGGCGACTATAGTCCGGCATCATGAAACTCATCAATGTTGGCAGGGTGAGTCCTCCTACTGCGAAAGCCGAGAGCTTTTCAATAAACTCTCTTCTCTCCATTCGATTATGCGCATAATCATCGTACAACTTGAATACTTCAGGATCTACAGAATTGCCGTCAAGCTTTTTCATTCAACTGCTGGTTTTTGTTCGGAATTTAATGTCTTTATACCTAATGAACATTTTGATTTTAGCAGCGTGTAGATTTTTGGAATAAAGCTGAGCATCAATTTATTGTCCTTTCGAGCGGAATTCTTGTTTTTCTCTTAGTATACCTCCTGGTACGATGGAGAAGCCTTTTCTTAAGAAAGTTGAAATAATAAGTTTGTATTTCTGAAGTCAAAACGCGGAAATATGAGTCACTTTTTAAAATGGTTTCTGTTGGGTGGCCTAGGCCTTGCCCTCACAGGTGCTGGTCTATGCTTTGCCATAGAAGCTGCTTTCATTAAACACCAAGAAGGTGCAGGCAACGAATGGATTTGGCTAGGTACTGGGGCGCTTATCGTTTTCAATAGTGGTATCTCCATCGTAGGGCACGCTGGTCAATACCGGATGCGTCATTGGCTTGAACAGCGAAATAGCTCAGGCCAAAAATGACAAATCTGATTTCAGCGCTAGCTGTAAGGAGATACAAGTAGTGGTGATTAAATACCGTTCATCAAATTTTATTGCTCGCTGGGTAGATTATGTCTTGGCTTTCCTAGATTAAACTTGCAAACAATAAGGAACTCTTTTCCTACCTGCGTTTAGCGGTTCGAGCTGCAAGAGTTCAATTGCTATTTTTCTCGTTTTTTAATTTTTATTTCATCATGAAAAATCTATTGATCATAGCCATTTTGACTGTAGGGCTTGTGTCTCCCATGTATGCGCAGGTAAGTGCACGGATGTTTAGAGAATCGGATGTATCTGCTTCGCAAATCGCGTTTGTCTACGCCGGTGACATCTGGACAGTCCCTAAAAGGGGAGGCGTAGCTACCAGGCTATCTTCTCCAAAAGGGGCGGAGAAATTCCCCAAGTTTTCTCCTGATGGGAAACACATAGCATTTACTGCAAATTATGATGGTAACTGGGATGTCTACTTAATCCCTTCAAATGGTGGAATTCCTAAGAGACTCACAAGTCACGGAGGTTATGACGAAGTGGTAGATTGGCATCCAGAGGGTAAAAAGATTCTGTTTACTTCTTCACGCGAAAGTGGTCGTCAGCGCTTTGCACAGTTTTTCGAGATAGATATTGAGGGAGGGCTTCCACAAAAATTACCACTACCATATGCAAGTCTAGGTTCATATTCACCAGATGGAAAGCAGCTGGCCTTCAATTTTAAATCTAGAATCAACAGAACATGGAAACGATACAAGGGAGGAACTGCACCTGATATTTGGATCTATGATGAAAAGACCAAACAGACAAAAAATATTACCGAAAATGATTCTAATGATGAATTTCCGATGTGGGCAGAGGATCTGGTATACTATTGTTCAGATGAAGGACCCAATAGCAGGTACAACCTCTGGGTGTATGATACCAAGACCGGTACCAATAAACAGCTGACAAAGTATACCGGGTACGACATCCACTACCCTTCGCTAGGTCCCGAAGACATTGTGTACGAGAACGAAGGCAAGCTTTTCCTCATGAATCTTGAGACTCAGCAGGCTACAGAGGTGAAGGTCGAGGTGATCACAGATCGCCTCTCACTTAGCACAAAGCGCGTGAAAGTTGGTGATGATATGAGTTGGTTTGATGTCTCACCAGATGGAAAAAGACTGATCATATCAGCTCGTGGTGATGTCTTTTCTTTACCTGCCGAAAAGGGGGTAACGAGAAATCTTACCAGCTCTGATGATGCCAATGACCGAACCCCTGCATGGTCTCCAGACGGAAAGAAGATCGCCTACTGGAGCGATGCTTCCGGCGAATATCAGTTGATTATTTACGATACTAAGAAAGACCAAAAGAAGGTAGTTACTAAATACAAGTCAGGCTTTAAATACGCCATTTTTTGGTCCCCAGACAGCAAAAAAATTGCTTTTGTAAATCAAGCCATGGAAATGAATTATTTCGATCTTGAGACCGAAAAGACTACAAAGTTCGACCAGGGTCTTTACATGTTTCATGGAGCCCTCAGCAACTTTACCTTCTCCTGGTCTTCAGATAGTAAATGGATTGCGTATGCGAAGGAAAACCCAAATCGGAACTCTTCTATTCACTTATTCAGCTTAGCCACACAAAAAAGTACACGCCTTACCAGTGCTTTCTACAGCGACTATGCACCCACCTTTGATCCCGAGGGTAAATACCTGTTCTTCTTGACCAACAGAAACGTAAGGCCACTCTACTCAGATTTTGACAACACCTTCATTTATCCCAATAGCACGATGCTGGCCGCTGTACCTCTGCGTGCCGATGTAGAGCATCCATTAGCACCGGAGAATGATGAGGTTGAAATAAAAAAAGAGGATGATGAGAAGAAAGAGGATAAAGAAGATGATAAGAAAAAGAAAGAGAGTAAAAAGGACGAAAGTGACGATGCGCTGAAAATTGAGCTGGAAGATTTTGAAAGACGCGTAATCCTACTCCCAGTCGATGCAGGTAATTATGCAAGTCTGGAAGCCGTAAAGGGGAAAGTGGTTTTTATGCATTATCCCAATACCGGATCTGCCAGTAGAAGTTCTTCACTCGAATACTATGATATTGAAGATCGAGAGATGAAAACGATCATCAGCAATGTGAGTGGATTTGAAGTTGCAGCAAACGGAGACAAAGTGGCTGTGTCAAGCGGTGGGGGTGTTGCCATTGTGAGTATCGCAGAAGGCCAAAAAATGGATAAAAAAGTCGATTTTTCGAAAGCAGTTGCAAACATTAATCCGATGAATGAATGGAAGCAGCTTTTTTGGGAGGCTTGGCGATTGCAAAGGGATTATTTCTACGACGATGAGATGCATGGAGTAGATTGGGATGCAGTAGGCAAGCAATATGAAAAGCTGATTGAACAATGCGTGACCCGATGGGACGTAAGTTTTGTACTGGGTGAAATGATCGGTGAGCTCAATGCGTCACACACCTATAGGGGAGGAGGTGATACTGAGCGCAGCAAAAATGTGAATGTTGGGTATCTGGGAATTGACTGGCAACGAAACAAAAATGCCTATCAGATAAGTAAAATTATTCAAGGCGCTGCGTGGGATGTGGATGTGAAATCTCCACTACAAGAGGCTGGTGTGGACATAAGCGAAGGCGAATATATTCTCGCTGTGAATGGCAGTCCAATAGCTGTATCTGAAAGTCCATATGCTGCATTTCAGGGCATGGCTGATCAGACCATAGAGCTTACCGTCAATAGCACACCCACTTTAAAAGACGCAAGAAAGGTTTTGGTAAAAACCCTGCGAAGCGAATCACGCCTTCGGCACTTACAATGGATCGAAACAAATCGCAGAAAAGTAGATGAGGCTACGAATGGCAGGGCAGGGTATATTTATGTGAGAAGTACCGGTATTGATGGTCAGAATGAGTTGATAAGACAATTTGCCGGTCAGGTGCATAAAGATGCACTCATCATTGATGAGAGATTCAATAGTGGAGGTCAGATACCCGACCGTTTCATTGAAATGCTGGATCGTAAGCCATTGGCTTTTTGGGCGGTAAGAGATGGAGAAACATGGTCATGGCCTCCCAGTGGAAATTTTGGACCTAAAGCCATGCTGATCAATGGCTGGAGTGGTTCTGGTGGAGATGCATTCCCCGATTATTTTAGAAAGTCTGGTCTAGGCCCACTGATTGGCACCAGAACGTGGGGCGGATTGATTGGAATCTCGGGTGCTCCGTCACTCATTGATGGTGGAATTGTCACAGTACCTTCATTTAGAATGTATAACCCGGACGGCACGTGGTTTAGGGAAGGATACGGGGTAGATCCCGATGTACAGGTGGGTGAAAATCCTGGGGAACTGGCCCAAGGAGATGACGCTCAGTTACAAGAAGCCATTGATTACATCAATAAAGAGTTGATGAACTACAAGGGAAATCCAACTCCCCCAGCGAAAGAGACCCGTTGAAGAAGGACAGCTTCTTCGACGAAATAGATATAGTTAAAAACGCGAGAAGCGGCCTTTTAAAGGCCGCTTCTCGCGTTTAAAGCTATTTATATCATGATTTTTATCAAGTGACCTACTAAAACTGAGAAGGTCTAACTACCAATTAGCAGCACTCGCAATTGGCACACTCACATTTTGTACAGTGGCAGTTTGCTCTTTCGCATGAGTGACAATCACAGTTTCTGCACTCACAATTATTACACTTACAGCTATTCATATTTTTCTTCTTTTAATTGATTTTAACTGCAAAATTAAACCACAGGTTGTGTTTTTAGGATTAATGACCCTTTACTTTTCGAGAATTTCAGAACTCTCCAAAGTATTGCGGTTTTTCACATGTGTATCAAGCCATTGATCTTGTTCCCAAAGTACGTGCATTATACTTTCTTTGGCTCTGTACCCATGACTCTCCTTAGGTAGCATCACGAGGCGCGCAGGGCCACCCAAACCTTTCAAAGCATTAAAATATCGCTCACTTTGCATAGGATAGGTCCCCGAATTATTGTCTGCCTGTCCATGAATAAGGAGAAGTGGAGTCTTCATCTTGTCAGCATGCATGAAAGGAGACATGGTATTATAGATCTCAGGAGCATCCCAGTAGCTACGCTCTTCTCTTTGAAAACCAAATGGTGTGAGGGTTCTGTTGTAAGCACCGCTTCTGGCAATTCCCGCTGCAAATAAATCTGAGTGACTCAATAAATTAGCAACCATAAACGCTCCGTAAGAATGCCCACCTACGCCTACTCTTTTTCGGTCAATGTAACCCATTTCATCTACGGCATCTATACCTGCTTTTGCGTTTGCTACCAGTTGCTTTCTAAACGAATCATTTGGTTGATCTTCTCCTTCACCGATGATTGGAAACGCAGCGTCATCTAAAACCACGTAACCTTGCGTGACCCAATATACGGGTGAGCCGTAATAGGGATAGACAAATTCATTGGGATTGGTTGTATTTTGACCAGCACTTGATTTGTCTTTGTATTCTACAGGATAAGCCCACATGATCATCGGCATTTTTTCCTTTTTATTCTTGTCATATCCTAGAGGTAAATAAAGGGTTCCCGTAAGCTCTACTCCATCTTCACGTTGGTATGTGATTACCTCTTTCTCTACATCCATCATCGCTTTGAATGGATTTTCAAATTGGGTAATTGGCCTGATTGCCATCCTCTTTTTGATATTACGGATGTAGTAGTTTGGGTATTCTGTTGGTGATTCCAACCGGACCACTATCTCACCTTTGCCCATATCTAAGGCATAGACAAGATCTTCTACCTTATCTGTATAAGTGGACTGATAGAGCCTTTGCGTTTCTCCACTTTCAAGACTTATTTCATCAACAAAAGGAAACTGACCATCTTCTGAGTAGCCATCACCCATTAAGAAAGCTTTGCCTTTCGAGAGCGCAAGGACTGATCGATTGAGCTTGTTTTTGGTAGTGACAAAACTCCCTGGATCACTGTAGACGTCTTGATAATTTCTATCAAATAGCACCTCAACTTCCTGCGAATTGTCCGATGGATTGAAGACATAGGTCTTTGTATTTCGGTTATCAAACCAGTAATCAGATCCAATGGCTACTTTATCGTTTCCCCATATGATCCTGGAAAACCTATTTTTCATTTTCAAAAGCGACCGTGGCTCGCCAGTGAAAGGTGCTTTTAGTTCAAGCGCTTCGTCATGATATTCTACATCGGCTTTTGGATCTCCACCATCCAGCGCTTGAGCCCAAACCACAGTGGCTGGCTTGTCTCCTCGCCATTGAAAACCTCTAGGCTGATCGGTGGTAGCCATAAACCCTTTTGGCCTTACCTCGTCAACTGGCATGTCCAGTAGCATCTTCACTTTCTTTCCCTCTTTATCAAAAATGGTGGTTTCTGAGGCAAATCGATAATAAGGCACCAAGTAGGAAAAGGGTCTCTTTACTTTGGTAATCATTACATATTCACCGTCCGGTGAAAATCTCATACTGCGATACATACCAGCATCCATCCATTTGTTAGTCGCTCCGTCTACAGTAACTGAGAAAATTTCCGATCTGGCAAGCTGCTCGAAGTTTTTTTCGTCTACGGGATTTTTCAATAGGTCTTGATAGGTGCGATTTTGGGCTTTGGCACCTGAGCTTTCTGTAACTGTAGGTCCAGAAGGAACCGCAGTTTGCGCATTTATCAAAGGCGTGCGATCCAAGGGTAACATTTTTACCAATAGCTTCTCGCTGTCCGGTGACCAGATCATAGGCGTTCCTAGGTTGGCATTCGCTCCAGCGTTGGTTAGCTTTTTGGCATTGCCACTTTGCACGTTTAGCACCCAGACCTCTACGCCGGTAGCGGTTGTGTGAGTGAATGCCATCATTTTCTCGTTGGGCGACCAAATGAAGTAAGCAAGCCGAGGCTCATCTGGGAGTCCATTCACTTGTTGTGCTGATGCTTCAAGCACTTTTTTTACCTTCAAATTATTGTAAAAAGTGGTGCGACTGCCAATGTTGGTGGCGGGATTAATACGCAAACCACCTAGCCGTAGTTCTTCCTCTGAGAGCTCGGCAATTGTCTTGTAAGCATTTCTGTATAGTAGCACTACATTTTCACCTTTATTATCAATTCTTACACGGGGAGCCAGTGGCGCATCCACGAGTTCTTTAATCTCTTTCGGTGGCTCTTGATAACCGAGGCTGCCCTGAGCTTGTAGTCCAGCTGCGACCAAGAAAAGAAGGATGTTTAGTGCGTATTTTTTCATGCTGATGACTGCTTTTTAATTCAATGTGAAAGTTAAAAAACATCTAAGCCAAAGTATTTCCACTTATGTAATAGGTTCCGATTTCACTCCACTTTCTCCCACCCTGATTGGAATCTTACGTCATTTTGATCTCAGGATGCTTAAATGAGCCCTTTTTGATCCTGTAATGGGTAAAATCTTCAAGTATTTCGTATCTGACTACCAGGAACATTTTAGCCCCTAAACCGAACTATTTCACTTTTTGTGTCAAAAAGTGGGGGGAAGTGGGAGAAAATAGGAAAGAATGTATATGTTTGCTACGGTGGTTTATATTTTTCAAGGCTCAGTATGGCTTTTTTTACAAGCGAACATGAGTGTAAGTTGGATACTAAAGGAAGACTGGTTTTACCTGCAAAGTTTAAAGCCAGCCTTCCTGAGGTCTCCACTAATGAATTGGCAATCCGGCAGGGATTTGAGCCAAGTCTAATTCTGTACCCATTGGTGGAGTACAAGAAAATCCACCATAAAATCTCAGCACTGAGTGAATTTGATCCTGCCCAACGAAGGTTGCGGAGGAGACTGTTTAAGAGTATATCAATGGTGGAATTGGATAGCGCAAATCGCATCAATATCCCAAAGCATATGCTTGACTATGCCAAAATTGACAAGGTCGCCCTTCTCATAGGCACAGGAAACAACATTGAAATATGGAATCCTGACGTATTTGATCAGTATGATATCAGCGACCCAGAAGAGTTTTCTGGGCTTGCTCAGAAGTATTTGGATGAGTAGTGCCGCTCTTACCATCCTTAATGAAGGCTGGCGAGTTGAAGGAAAGTAAGTACCATAGTCCAGTGATGCTCCAGGAATGTATGGAGGGTCTGCAAATCAAGCCGGATGGAGTCTATGTAGATGTGACTTTTGGAGGTGGGGGTCACAGCAAAGCGATCATAGATCTTTTGGATCGTGGACACCTTCTCGCATTTGATCAAGATCAGGATGCCGAACTAAATGCAGCTAAACTATCCGAGACACTAAAGTCGGCGGGTGGAAAAAGTTCTTTCACATTTATTGATACCAACTTCAGGTTTTTAAAAAAGTATTTGAAGCTGTATGGCATCACAGAGGTAGACGGAGTTCTGGCAGATCTCGGTGTTTCATCTCATCAATTTGACGATGCTTCTCGCGGTTTTACAATCAGGTCTTTGGGAGAGCTAGACATGCGAATGGACCAGCAAGCGCCTACTGATGCGAAACGTGTATTAAATGAATACGCAGAAAAAGACCTGATTCACCTATTTAGTGCCTACGGGGAAATTAAAAATGCCAAAACGCTGGCAAGAGAAATCGTGCACCAAAGGTCTGGAGGTAAAATTGAAAACAATCAGCAACTCAAAGAGCTCGCATGGGCTATTGCCCCAAAGCACAAAGAGATGAAGTACCTGGCCCAGGTATTCCAGGCCATCCGAATTGAGGTAAATGATGAATTGAATGCACTCAGGTCATTTCTATCTCAGGCAGGCGAGGTGCTCAAATCAGATGGCAGACTGGTTGTGATGAGCTACCACTCTCTTGAAGATCGATTGGTGAAGAATTATATCAATAAAGGAAATTTTCAGGGAGTTGACGAAAAAGATTTTTTCGGCAACCCGATTAGGGTTTTTGATCCAGTAATTCGAAAACCCATCGTTCCCGCTGAAGACGAAATTGAAAGAAACAGCCGAGCAAGAAGTGCAAAGCTGAGAATTGGCAGAAAGAGGAAATAGGAAATAGTAGCTACAAGGTGAAACTGTGATGGCAGTTCATTCAATAGCTCCTAAACTCAACTATTATGAAGAAC
>JBCCLV010000108.1:0-12902 GCA_039026695.1 Bacteroidota bacterium | reverse complement strand
GTAATGTGGAACTGTGCCTGGGTAGGAACTTGTCCTTCCAGCTCCGTATAGGAGGCGTAGAGTCCAGAGGGCAGTTCTAAAATTTTTTCTTCGATTGCATAGGCTTTGATGTTATGCTGAGAGGTGAGCTTGTAAGAGTCGCCCAAGTACTGTTCTATCACTGAATCAGTCACGGGCTTATAGGTGATCTGCACTGCGGCATCCATGGTAGGATAAAAAAGCGTAACCCAATATTTCTCAGAAATCCAGCTTGTGTCGGGCAGTAGTTTAGCATGCTTGGAATACTCAAAATAGTAAGGGAAGCTATCGGGCAGAGGCACATACGCCGCTACAGGAAGATCTATGCGGTTGTATCCTTTAGGCTTTGGTAGGTATTCTGTTGTGCATGAGATGCAGACGTAAGCAAGCACTGCAAATAAAATCAGCGATTTTTTCATCAATCTTCAAAACCTGAAACGTGGTTCTTGTCCGTTTTTATATGAACCCGTACCCTCTTTATCCTTCTTAAATCAACAGCCACTACAGTAAAAACAAAATAATTGAAATGAATTTTCTCTCCTGCACTAGGGAGCTTGGAGTGCATTTCTAGCAAAAGCCCGCCCAAAGATTCGGATTCGCCTTTTATGCTGTCAAAAATGGTGATGTCTGTCTGAGTGATTTTGCAAAAGTCATTCAAAGAAACCTTCCCTTCAAAGATGAAAGTATTGTTGTCCAGCTTATTGTAAGCGATCTCACTCTCATCGTCAAACTCATCATTGATCTCTCCCACGATCTCTTCTATTACGTCTTCCATCGTAATAAGTCCTGAAGTACCACCATATTCATCGATCACCACAGCCATGTGCACCTGCTTCTCCTGAAAATCCCGAAATAGATCGTCAATTTTCTTGCTTTCAGGAACAAAAAAAGCGGGTCTCAGTAGCTCTTGCCATTGAAAATCCTCCTCCATCTCTATGTGTGGCAGCAAATCCTTTATATATAAGATGCCTTCCACTTTGTCAATGGTCTCAGAATAAATCGGAATCCTGGAGTATCCATTTTTATTAATCTGATTCATCAATTCGTGAAAGTCTGTTTCTTTATCAAATGCAGTGATATCCATGCGAGACCGCATCACCTGCTTCACCGACAAAGTGCCGAAGTTCACAATCCCTTTTAAAATACCCTTTTCTTTTTCGGTTACTTCTTCCCGCTCTACAGAAATTTCCAGTGCTTGATGTATCTCTTCTACTGACAGGTTGTATCCTCTTTTTTCTACTCTTTTCTCAATCAGGTTGGTTATGGTCATCAGGAACCAGGAGATCGGTTTGAAAAGCTTGTAGGAAAGCAACAAGAGACCGGAAGTCAATTTGGCAAATGACAGTCCATTGTGATTTGCGTAAACCTTGGGGATAATCTCCCCAAAAAATATGATGAGCACAGTAATTACCGTGGTGAGTGCAGCAATGATAACCCCCTGCTTTCCTTGTTCCCCTACCAACTGCCAGGTTGCATAGGTGGAAATTGTCACAATGAAAATGTTGACGAGGTTATTCAATATAAGAATGGTCGCCAAGAGCCGCTTAGGATTGTGCAAAAGCCGACCAATCTTTTTTTCTCTTTGATCTTCCGAAAGGGAGAAGTCCTTGATCTGGGAGTGATTAAAAGAAAAAAATGCAACTTCAGAGCCTGAGATCAGGCCAGAGAATAAGAGGAGGGTGATCAGAATTACTCCATTAACCAGAAAAAATGAAGGCTGCTCCGAGAAAATACTCAGTAGCAATGCGGGAAAGGGATCATCCAATGTCTGGTCCAAACTATAGCTGAGGTTCCTTAAACATCAAAATGGGAGATCATCAGTGGCACTTTCGGCTGGCGCATCCTCAACAGATGGCGGCTGGTAATCGCCACCGCCTGAAGGACGGTCACCTTTGCTGCCCAGCATTGTCATATTATCTCCAACTACTTCGGTCGTGTAGCGGGTAATACCATCTTTTTCCCATGAGCGAGTGCGAAGTTTCCCTTCTACGTAGATCATGTCCCCTTTTTTCACGTATTTTTCGGCGACCTCAGCAAGACCCCTCCAGAGGACGATATTGTGCCATTCAGTCTGCTCTCGGCGCTCGCCGGATTGGCGGTCTTTGTAGGTTTCCGAAGTGGCAATTGAAAAATTGGCTACTGCTGCTCCGTTTTCAAGATGTCTTACTTCAGGGTCTTTTCCTAGACGGCCTACGAGAATTACTTTATTTACTCCTGACATGGGCTTCTTTTATTTGTATCGATCTAAATACTTAACGATTAGTTGTGGTTTAGGCAAATTTATAATTTCCTGGTCGGAAACAAGCGTCAACCCTAATTTTTGGATAACTGATTTATCAGGTTTTTGGTGTAAACACAATTCGTAAAACTTGGCATTAATTCTTTGATGGGTCAAAACGTGCTTTATACCATCTGTGTTTCTTTCCAGCGTAAAACCAAGTGGGGAAATAAGCAATTTGGTTTCATGCAGAATCTCCTCCAGCCCCAGATCCCCTTCAAGTAGGTAGAAGTCGTACAGTCCCTGCCAGACGTCATTAGCCCCTCTAAGTCTCACCAAATACGCTGTTCCGTACCGAAATACCAGGTAGTGAAAATTCCGGTCTTTTACTTTCACCTTTTTGCTTTTGACAGGTAGGGTGCGCTGCAGGTTTCGTGAAAAAGCATAACAGCTTTGGCTGAAAGAGCAAGCACTGCAGTTTGGCGACGGTGTACAAACGCGTGCACCATACTCCATCATCGCTTGATTAAACTGTCCGGGATTTCTGTTTGCTATGTGGGACTGCAAAGTAGCTGCAAAGTGAGCCCTGGCGCCTGAAGAAGCGATATCGATTTCCAAACCAAAGTACCTGGCTGCAAAACGAAATACATTACCATCCACCACGGGCGTAGGTTCATCGAAACAAATAGACGCAATAGCGGCTGCTGTGTAGGGACCCACCCCTTTCAGCTTAAGGATTTCATTGTAAGTACTCGGAAACTTGTCATCCAGTTCTTCATGGATGTATTTCGCTGCAGCATGAAGGTTTCTTGCCCTGGAATAGTACCCAAGACCTTGCCACAGCCTCAGAACCTCTTGTTCAGGTGCATTTGCTAGGTCCCCTACCTGGGGGAAAGATTCCATAAATTTCTGCCAATAAGGGAGGCCTTGAGCTACCCGGGTTTGCTGTAGAATAATCTCAGAAAGCCAAACTGGATAAGGGTCTTGCGTTGCCCGCCATGGTAGATCTCGCTTATTCGCTCTGTACCAAGTAGTTAACGTGTGGGCAAAAGGAGTCAAATCAGTGTTCTTCTTGGTTGAGTTTTTTTAATTACGGTCTGCCACCTTTATTTTTGCCGACCCAAAATAAATACACCTACCTAAAAATCAGCGAGTTGTGACTAAAGCGGATGTAATCAATGAAATCTCTGACAAGACCGGAATAGATAAAGCTGACGTACAGGCCTCCGTTGAGGCATTCTTTTCAGTAGTTAAATCTAATATGGCCAAAGGGGAAAATGTTTACGTGAGAGGATTTGGAAGTTTCATAAACAAAAAGAGAGCTAAAAAGATCGCTCGCAATATTTCAAAGAATACTGCAATCGAGATAGGAGAACATTATGTTCCTTCCTTTAAGCCTTCAAAGATCTTTATTGAAAAGATTAAGAAAAGTGTCAAAATAAAGAATTGAAGAAAACGCAGCTAATTCTTTCAATCACCGGGCTTCTCTTGGTGGTCTTGATTTTTCAACTTCCACGAAGTGTAGTTGAAAATGACAAGCTGCAAGAAGTGACACAGCAGGAAGAGCATTCCTTCGAAATGCCAGAAGAGGTTCAAAGCCAGCTCCTTGCATTGAAAGCTGCTTTCAATACGGAGATAGATTTAGTCAAAAAAACTAACTTCGCGCATTCGGTGGCTCAGCAATATTTGGACTATGGATTGCTGGATAGTGCGGTGAGCTACGCAGAAAAGATTGAGGAACTGGAAATTGGTGCTGAGCGTCAATTATCAGACATCTACTTCACCGCTTTTCAACGTTCTGCATCTGCAGATGAGGGCACTGAATATGCAAGTGAAGCTCGAAAACTTCTTACCAAACTTCTGGAAAAAGATCCTGAAGATTATTTTTTGAAAAATCGATTGGCCATGACCTATGTAGCATCAGAAAATCCAATGAAGGGAATCCTGATGTTGCGGGAAATTGTCGCAGAAGATGCGACCAATAGGCAGGCCATCTTGAACCTTGGGCTTTTATCCATTCAAAGTAGTCAATACGATAAAGCCCTCGAAAGATTCAAAACCCTAGTTCAATTAGATTCCAATGATCATGAGGCTAAGCTGTACTTGGCGGTTGCTATGCTGGAACTATCACAAGAAGATCAGGCTCGCTTATTATTGGAGAGCATTACCTCTTCAGAGGATTCTATTCCTGTGATTAAGTCCATGGCACTTGATTATTTAGAGTCCATTTAAAATTTTAAAAACGTTTAAAAAGTAAAAATTATGCCTTGCGGTAAAAAAAGAAAGAGACACAAGATCTCGACACATAAAAGAAAAAAGAGACTTAGAAAAAATAGACATAAGAAAAAGTAATCTGAGATAGTATGCCAGTCGCAATGAGTAATGAATTGATCATCAACTCTACTAGCGACGGTTGTCGGATTGCTTTATTAAAAGATAGGAGGCTCGTTGAGTTTCATCAAGATGAAGGAGGTCATTCCTTCAATGTTGGTGATATATATCTTGGATCTGTCAAAAAAGTGGTACAAGGATTGAACGCCGCTTTTATAGACCTGGGATACGAAAAAGATGCTTTCTTACACTACCTGGATTTAGGACCACAGGTCCAATCTTTAAACAAGTTTACCAAGCTCACGATAGGGAAGCGCTTAAACAGTACGCGCCTCGCTGGCTTCAAGACGGAAGCAGACATTAATAAGCTTGGGAAGATGAGCCAAGTCCTTACCAAAGGACAGAAAATATTGGTTCAGGTGGTGAAAGAGCCTATCTCTACAAAAGGTCCACGATTGTCGTGTGAGTTGTCGCTAGCCGGTAGATACCTGGTGATGGTACCGTTTTCAAACACGGTAAATGTGTCTAAGAAAATTACGGATGCCAATGAGCGCAAGCGCCTACAGCGACTCATAAGCTCTATCAAGCCTGAAGGTTTTGGTGTAATCATTCGCACAGTAGCACAAGGAAAAGACGTAAAAGAGCTTGACTCTGACCTTCGCGGACTTGTGGAAAAGTGGGATGAGGGGATGAAGTTGCTGGTAAAAGCGAAAACCAGAGACAAGATTATTGGTGAGATGACACGCGCCAATTCCATCCTTCGTGACGTGCTCAATGAAAGCTTTGATAACATTCTCGTAGATGACAAAGAACTTTATCAAGAGATAAAGAGCTTCGTAAAAGGGATCGCCCCTGACAAGGAGAAAATCATAAAGCACTACACGGGAAGAGCTAAAATCTTTGAAGCTACAGGAGTCGAAAAGCAGCTGAAAACCTCTTTTGGACAGTCTGTAAGCATGATAAATGGAGGGTACCTCATTATCGAGCATACGGAAGCGCTCCATGTCATTGATGTGAACAGTGGAAATAAGTCTAACAAAGAAGACAACCAAGAGGACACGGCACTTAAAGTGAACTTGGACGCAGCAGAGGAGATCGCTAGGCAGTTGAGGCTGAGAGACATGGGTGGAATCATTGTGGTTGATTTTATCGACATGCGAAAGATCGAAAACAAGAAGAAGCTCTACGCTAAGATGAAAGAGGTGATGAAGGGAGATCGATCCAAGCACACCATACTCCAGCTTTCCAAGTTTGGTCTAATGGAAATAACACGCCAGCGGGTGCGCCCAGAGCTCTCCATAAAGACCAAGGAAACCTGTCCTTCTTGCAGTGGTTCCGGCAAGATTTCAGCTTCAATCCAAGTTGCGGATCAGGTGGAAAATATGATAAAGTACATTTTCGAATCTCAAAATGAGAAGAAGATTACTTTGGCTTTACATCCTTACTTATATGCTTTTTTTACAGCGGGATTTTTCTCGCGAAGGACCAAGTGGTTTTTTAACTACGGCAGATGGGTGAAGATGGTAGAAGACAGTTCTAAAGCACTCACAGAATTTGAGCTATTGAATGCCAGAGGGGAGGTAATACAAGTTTGATAGGGCTTGCTTTTGCAAGCTGCGATACTCAGTTGCCAATACCGGCGTTTGGTAGAAGACGGGACTTTATTTTGATCATATCAAAGTAAAGTCCCGTATCTTGTTGATGAAATGAAGCTTCAGTCCACGGAAAGAGAATTACTTGCACGGTTTGCTTTGCTTGCGTGCTTTACTGTGGGTATCGTTTTTTCTTCCGAGGCACAGCTACTTGAGGATACAGATAGCAAGTTAAAGAACGCAAAGATTGAGCGTCGGGGGTTCTTGTTTTTTCGGGGCAAAAGTAAAGATCGTAGCAAGGGGATATCGTCCGGTAGCAAAAGAACGGGCGCTGTAAGATACTCGTCGGCTGGATCTCCATTTAAGGCAAACCAAAGAGTTTCTCCCAAATACTCAAGTCCACGCGAAAGGGCAAAAAGGTACTCGCTCAATGTAAAGTACTCTCCTTCTAACCCTTTTCGCGGAACTCGATACCAATCTCAACCTAGATATTCGGGTGCAAAGCCCTTCGGGCGAGGAGGACGCACTTTTTCGCCAAGATACTCTCCGTCCAATCCTTTGTCTGGTCGTCAATATAAAGTGGTAACCAGGAATTCTCCGTCCAATCCTTTTCGTGGAACTTCTTACAAGCGAGAAATACGCTATTCACCTTCCAATCCATTTAAGGGAGATAAATACAAGATTTCTCCCAGGTATTCACCGGGAAATCCTTTTAAAGGCACAGCATATAAGGTAAGCCCCAGGTATTCGCCTTCCAACCCCTTTAAGGGACAATCATACAAATTACAACCAAGATATTCACCTGGTAATCCATTCCGTGGCAATGATTACAAGGTCCAGCCCCGCTATTCTTTAGGCAATCCTTTTCGAGGGAGTGACTATAAAGTTGCTCCACGATACTCTGAAGGTAGTCCTTTCCGAGCCCAGGATTATAAAATTGAGCCCAGGTATTCACAGGGGATGCCGTTTAGAGGTGTGGACTACAAGGTAAAACCTCGCTATTCTGAGGAGATGCCTTTCCGTGGAAAAGAGTACACGATAAGACCCAAGTATACCGGAAGAAAGTATGGCCCATTGCAAATAATGAGGTATAAAGAGCTGAGGCTTATCAGTTACTACCACGAATCTTCCATGTGGAAAGGTGACTGGAAGATAAAAGTGAATCGTCCTGGAGACCAGCATCCAAGTAGTAACTATCATTTTGCCATGAAATTCAGTGACCCTACAGTAAGAAAGCTACTGCGTAAGTGGAATATCTACTGGACGAGGTTAAATGGGGCTTCCCAAAAGCCAAAAGGCGTGAAGAAATCTCCTGATAAGCCTAAATTTGACAAAGACGAACGTGTGATCTGGAATTAAAAAAGTTGACCTAATGCTCTCAGGACTCTTCTCGAAAAGTAAAACATCAAAAGTTGATTGGTCTCAATTAAAAACATTGAGCGATCTTGAAGAATTGCATAGTCTTTCACATCAAGAGCCCGTCCTGATTTTTAAGCACAGCACCAGATGCGCAATCAGTAGCATGGTTCTTAGCAAATTTCAAAATGCATTTGAGCCAGCAAAAGCACCAAAGGTTTACTTGTTGGATTTAATTGCAAACCGTGAGGTCTCAAACGCAGCTTCTGAAAGGTATGGAGTGATCCACGAATCTCCTCAAGCAATTTTGGTTTTTAAGGGAGAGGCTGTTTATAATGCTTCACATACCGGAATTTTGTTCAATGAAATTGCCGAGAAAACAGAGGAACTTAAACAGGCATTTACTCATTAATTTAAATCTGAGAGATGCGTATAAGACTACTATATTTATTTTTTTCATTACCAATACTGGCAAGTGCCCAGCTATTTGATGGGCAGGAGTACGATTACACCTCGGAGTGGGTTTGGGGCGTGAATATGAACAGTAATGGAGGACTTATTGGAGGGTTGATGCTTCGGTACAGCAGATCTCGTGGAAATGATGTTTTTGAATCCTATGGCTTGGAGTTATCAAACGTAAAGCATCCAAGCGAAGTAAGATGGAGATCCCAGACGGGGGCAGCTTTTGCTTTTGGAAAGCAACACCACTTATACGCGATAAGACTACAGTATGGTCGAGAAAAGTTACTCTTTAAAAAAGCAAACCAACAGGGAGTGCAAATAAGTGCAATTGGTGCCGGTGGGCCTACAATAGGGCTGGAGGCTCCTTATTACATTTCAACTCCTAGCGGAGGCACCGAACCATTCGACTTACAAAAACACCCCTCTCCTGCTTCAATTGCGGGATCTGGCCGCTTATTCCAAGGGCTTGGAGAATCCAGCATAGTGCCCGGATTCAATGGCAAAGCCTCGGTTCTTTTTGAGTTTGGAACTTACCGAAGTAATGTCGCAGGGATCGAAGTGGGAGTGATGCTTGAAGCATATACTCGTGAGATCATCATTGTCCCCTCCCAGCCAAACAATGCCGTGTTTTCCTCTGTTTTTTTAACTTTAATCTGGGGTAGCAGAAAGTAACCCCCCAAGGAATTGTGCCCGTAGAATTTCGTGAAAGACTTTACAGAAGTAATTAGATGATTGATTTACCCGTAATTGAAAAACCTGCTGTAGTTGAGCAGGATAGCCGTAAAAAAAAGCCGAATTGGCTGAGGGTTAAGCTCCCGGTAGGTGAGAACTATGCTAAGGTACGTAGACTGGTTGATCAGCATAAATTGCATACCATCTGTGAAAGCGGCAACTGTCCTAACATGGGTGAATGTTGGGGTGAGGGTACTGCAACTTTTATGATTTTGGGAAATGTCTGCACCAGAAGCTGTACTTTCTGTGCGGTAGCAACAGGTCGGCCACCAGAGTATGATCAGGAGGAGCCGAAGCGAGTGGCAGAGGCAATTCGATTGATGGGTGTGAAGCATGCTGTACTCACCTCTGTAAATCGGGATGAATTGCGAGACAGAGGTGCAGAGATTTGGTACCAAACTGTGGTGGAAACTAAGAAAGAGTCCCCAAGTACTACAATTGAAACTCTGATTCCTGACGTGAAAGGAAACTGGGATGCGCTCTACCGCATGATCGAAGGGGGTCAAGAAGTAGTTTCGCATAACATGGAAACTGTAGAAGGTCTGTATCGCCGAGTACGCCCTCAGGCACGATACAATCGTAGCCTTGAGCAAATCAAGCTAACAAATGAGGCTGGTAAGCGCACTAAGTCTGGTATTATGTTGGGCTTAGGCGAAACTGATGAGGAAGTTTACAAAGCCCTTGACGACTTGGTTGAACATGGCTTACACATCCTAACCCTGGGACAGTATCTCCAACCAACCAAACGTCACATTGAAGTAGCGGAGTTTGTGCATCCTGATAAGTTTGATCACTTTCGTGAAGAGGGTTTAAGTCGTGGGTTGAAATATGTTGAATCCGGTCCTTTAGTAAGGTCTTCTTACCATGCCGAACGGCATGTGAATGTACCGATCTAAGCTTTCACTGAGAAACACAGTAATGGCCAAATGGATGAGAGATTTCGCTTCAGAAATCTGTCTGGTTGACGGATTATCTTCATAGCTTACTCGAAGAGATCTTCCTCCCTCTCAAGCATCAAAATCGAGGCTTGAGGTACAATGAAGTACTTTTCCTGCCCATACATTACCTCAAAAGCGCCTTTCTGCAAGAAAATGGCAAGGTCCCCCTCCTGTGCTTGTAGCGGTACGTACTTTATCTTTTCCTCTTCTGGTTTCCACTCTTCCTCTTCTGCCACTGTGGGTATAGCATAACCAGGGCCGGTTTTTACAATGTAGCCGCTCTGCACTTTCTCTTTTTCTTGAACTCCCGGTGGCAAATAGATGCCACTGTCTGTTTTCTGGGGATCTTTGGTGGGCTTGATAAGTACGCGATCACCTACAATGATGATCTTTTTCAGCTTGTTATCTGAAGTCAATTCCATTTGCAAAATTTGGGTTCAAAACCGGGCCTATCTTAAAAAAGTTTCGGGTTTTCTGAGGCGTTCTCCGTATCAGCACGTTGCAAAAGCTTGTCATCCATGGACTTGGTAGTCTTTGAGCCCAGCTCTTTGAGGCGCTCGGTCTTTCGTATGAGATTGTCCTTGCCATCCACAAGTTTGTTCATCGCCTGGCTGTACTGTTGCTTGGATTTATCTAAAGCCCTGCCGACATCCATCAGGTCATTCACAAAGGCGGTGAACTTGTCATAGAGCGCACCACCCTGCCTCGCTATTTCCAGCGCATTCCTGTTTTGATATTCGTGTTTCCAGATGCTGGAAATAGTCCTGAGCGTTGCGATCAGTGTGGTTGGGCTCACGATGATAATGCTCTTTTCGTGTGCTTCGTTATACAAGTTTTCACCGCTTTGATACATCAGTGCAAATGCTGATTCTATGGGGACAAACATGAGCACGTAATCAAGAGATCCTCCATCAAATAACTGATGATAGTTTTTTTCTGCTAGTCCTTTAATATGAGCCCTCAGTGACAGTAAGTGCGCCTTGAGATGTTCGGCCCGGGAGTTTTCATCATCCGCACACATATACTTCTCGTAAGCTGTAAGCGAAACTTTGGAGTCTACCACTACATTCTTGTTTTCAGGCAACCTTATGATTACATCAGGTCTAAGTCTCTTCCCCAATTCCGATTGAAAGGTTTCCTGCACGAAATACTCACGATCCTTGACCAGACCTGATTCTTCCAGTATTCGTTCAAGAATGATCTCACCCCAATTTCCTTGTGCTTTAATGTCTCCTTTTAGGGCTTTCGTAAGGTTGGCAGCCTCTTGGGTCATCTTATCATTCAGCGTTCTGAGTCCCAAAATCTGTTCTCTGAGTGCAGAATTTCGTTCCAGACTTTCTTTGTTTGTCTGCTCTACTTTCTTCTCAAACTGCTGTAGCTTCTCTCCTAGTGGGCCTAGTAATTGGTGCAGGTTGTTCTTGTTTTGGTCTGTAAACTTCTGACTTTTCTCTTCAAAAATCTCATTGGCAAGATTCTTAAATTCCAATGTAAACTTTCGCTGTAGGTCACTTAACTCTCCTTTTTGTTCTTCGAGCTTTTTCTGCAGATTTTTATGATTCGCATTTAAAGTGGCGTTACTACCATTCAGTTCAAGTACTTTTTGGCGTTCTTCTTTAAGCTGAGCCTGTAATGTTGCGATCTCCGAGTGGAAAATTTCAGCTTTTTCGATTTCAGCTTTCAGCTTGAAAGATGCCTCTGCATTCTCGGAGGCATTTTTTCCCTTTATGATCTTTCCTAAGAGCCATCCAATTGCAGCTCCAAGCGCCACTCCGATCAATAAATACGTCACTGCAACTTCCATAAATCAAAAATAGCTGATTTTGCTAAAATGATTAGCATTTTTGAGTTGATCATCCCTTGACGGAAAGCATGTAAAACAGGATTATTCTCTTCTCTCAAGCAAACTTCATTCTTCAGGGGCAAGCTTCACTAGCATTTTTTGTGATAAATATCCTTTACCTCCGTCGTAAACCTCGGTCCATCCATTTTCCTTCAGGAATTTTGAAAGAAAGTGGTTTAGCAGTCCGTGCGAAACAAGGATTGTTTTTCCATTCCTCTGGGCATTTTCCTCAAGAAGCCGTACGGCTACTCTCGCCCTACATTTTGCATCACGAAAGCTTTCAATGCCGTTATCATTCAGCCCAGCAAACCAAAGAAGGCGGGAGCTTACCAGCCACCAGTTGAGTGGCAAAATAATGTTTGGGAAAACAAAGATTTTCCGTTCAAACTCTCGAAAAATAGGCGTTGATTTACTTGCTTGATCATTGTCAAAAAGATAGGCAGCAGTGGATATCGATCTGTTGAGCGTGCTGGTAAAAATGGTATCCACGTCTCCCGGTCGGAGCAAAAATGGATCTACTGCTGGTTCATAAACCTCGGCCGCATCATACGCCTGAAGAAATTTCATGGCTTTTTTTCTCGTACGCCAGCCTTCTTTCTTTAAAGCAGGTTCTCCGTGCCTTATCAACACAATTTGCTGTAGGTTTTTAAGGTCTTTTTGGGGTAAAATTGTCTCGTCCGCAAACTGCAAGTTCACCCATTGCTTTTTGGATTTTTTTTCAAGCTCTTGATAATGCGCCTTCAGCTCTTCAAGCTGTGCGTACGATTCTCCGGAAAATAGAAGTGCTGATAAGAGAAACGCAACTTGGACGATGGTGTAGCTGAAACATGGAACCTCTCCGCGCGGTAATTCAAATATTCGAAACTTCTTCATCTAGGCGGGCAAACAGAAGAAAGGCCAATAAAACCTTAGCCCTGCAAACTACTTCGCCCTACTACGGCGCGCATCAATAAAACTCTTCACAAAGAATACCATCGCGACTATCGTGCTCACCAACATCAATCCTACTCTTAAGATACCTGCAGTATTTCCTCGTTCTATCACACCCATTAATGGCCGGAAAAGACCAAATAAAATCACCAATGTGAGCAACACTGCAATGTGGGCAAAAATCTTGTTCTCTTTTTTCACACCCGGGTTGCAAATGAGTAACGCAACTCCTACAAAGGCAGGGATCAAAGCGGTTACAGAGGGGGTCTCAGAGGCCAGGTAGCCCCAGCCAGACATTGAAATAAGTATTACTGCATTGATAAGACTGGCGACGTGTGCTTTCATTTTAAAAAATTTTTGCAAATGTATTTTTAAAAGGAGACAACCCAAAGTTTTGCATTTCTCTGTGGTCATGGCAGTTTTCATTATGCAAGAAGAAAGTTCTTGCAGTCTCAAAAGCAATTCTTGGGATCGTTAGCCACGCC
>JBCCLV010000107.1:0-13044 GCA_039026695.1 Bacteroidota bacterium | reverse complement strand
CTTCAGAATCGCCCTCTTCATGGTATAAAACCTCCAAATGATCCTGATTTGGCGGCATCACTACCTGACTCACCTTGCCCTGTTCTTCTATGAATCTGATTCTAAAAGCATCATGACGTTCTACTAGATAATGAAAGGCCTGTATGAACTTAGTGACATCCAGTTCTCCTTTAATAAAATATAGGTCTAAGTAATTGTAAAACGGGTTTTCAAGATTTTGCTGACACAAAAAATAAAGACCAAGTTGATTCCAAGCCAATGGATAGGATGATTGAACTGCCGTATAAGCAGCCTCGGTTTTATCCTCATTTGACTGATCTTTCTTTTTCGACAGCCACTTTCCTAATAGTGATTTTTCACTCATTTAGCCATTTAAATTATGCGGTCCCCATCAGGGCTCTATACCAAGCTGCAAGTGTATTTGCGAGCTGAAGATCGACATCAAAGGCTCGTTCGGTAAACCAGTAAAGAGAAATGAAAATCAACATGATTGAGCCTAGATAATAAAATTTCTGATAAAGGGTGAGTTTTCTTAGAAGAAATAGAATTGGAAAAATTACTAGTATAATGGCTAGTTGACCAAGCTCTACACCTATATTAAATCCGAAGAGAGAGTATCCTAGGTACTCTCCCACCATCCCAATCTCTGATAAAACGCTTGCGAAACCAAAGCCGTGAAAGAGTCCAAACCCGAACGATAAAATCCATTCTTGACCCTTGAAAATTGGTTTGATATTATGAAAGGCCGCCAGCGCAATTGAAATCGCTATGATAGATTCAACAAATCTCGAAGGAAGTATCACCAATTGTAAAGCAGCTAAGCTTAACGTAATGGTATGGGCAATTGTAAAAAAGGTTACCACCTTGATGATGAATAAAAAAGCATCTTTAAATCGACTTACTGGAATAACTCTCGGGAGATTTATCGGAATAAAAGGAATAGGTCGAATTGTAGACTCTCGATTACCAATCGAGGACTTTACGATCACTGATGGCAGAATTAGCGCAAGCAAAAAGAGAATATGGTCGATACCTATCCAAATATGCCAGATACCCTCCTTAATCATTGCCACAGTCCCGACCAATATATTTCCACTAGTAAGATCAAGGGTTTGTTTACTATCCGATTTGCTAAAAATCAGAGCAGTGATGGCTTCATTGTTCCTCACACCGGCTTTCCAATTATTTTCAATCTGCAGTAATCCTCTATGAGAAGATTCTCTATCAAAGTAGACCTGATATGAGATCTCGAGCTCGTCAGGTATTTCGGACACTCCCTCTAAATCAAACTCGAGTTGCAAAAAAGTACCTAGGCTTCCTACCCTTAGGACATTGACCTCCCCAAAATTGATGCGATGTGATCCTAAAATTGAGGAAAACTGCACGTGATCTCTGTAGTAGGCTTGTAGCAAATCAGATATATCTAGAGCCTTAGCGCGAGTAATATCAGCTGAGACCTCTTGATCTAGCATATCCGACAGTTCTTGAGTATTAATTTCAAATCTGCCAGAAATGTCGGCTTTGAGGATGCTTAGATAGATATAGCTTTGATTTGGAGCATGTGAAAGACCTACTTGATTCAGGCCTAAAGTCAGCGATACGATACAAAAAATTCTTAGCAAATAGGGTTTGTACTTCATTGATGGGGTTTGTATTTAATGTTGGCTGGCGTCACTACTGTAGCTCTAATCACGCAGATTTAATATAGTATGGGCTTTTCGTGATGATTTGATCGGAAGCTCAATTTAGATATCTGGTAGCGACTGACATTTGCGGGAGAAAAAAGCCGAAATTACATTTTTTATATAATTGCCAATGGCTCATTATACTTTCCTGCCTTTGTAACTTTTTCTAGCGAAAATAATATTGTTTAAAGAAAGTACTCCTACAATCCACTTCAATAGGTACATTAGTAAGCGACTTTCTACACAACATACATTCTCGAAACTACTATTATAGTCCAATATGAAAAGATTTTTACTCCTTTTGGCGCTAATCCTAACAGTGGCAGCGATTTTTGCGCAATCTGGACCCCTAAAAGGTCGAGTGTTGAGTAGCAATAAGGATCCCTTAGTAGGAGCATATGTAATTGACTTAGCATCCGAACATCATGCACACACAAATGGACAAGGTTATTTTGTTCTACCTGGTATAAGCGCAGGAGACTCAATCCATATCACATTTGTGGGACACAAAACCGGCAAAATCAAAGTAAGCGATCCTTCTGAATTTTTGCAGGTTATGCTTACTGAAGTTCCTCTTGAATTGGGAGAAATTACCGTAAGTCAAGGCACCGACCCACTTAATATAATATCAGAGTTGGATATCCGAACCAATCCGGTCATTTCCGCACAGGAGGTACTCCGTAAAGTTCCAGGATTATTCATTGGGCAGCATGCGGGCGGGGGTAAAGCTGAGCAACTTTTCCTTCGTGGATTTGACGTGGATCACGGTACAGATGTCAGTATCACCGTCGATGGCATGCCGGTGAATATGGTATCTCATGCCCATGGTCAGGGGTATTCGGATTTGCACTGGCTTATTCCGGAATTGATAGAGGATATCTCATTTGGTAAAGGACCCTACAAAACTGAAGTTGGCAACTTTGCTACAGCTGGCCATGTAAATTTTCGTACAAAAAACCGACTCGATGGAAGCTCATTCATGATACAAGGTGGGAGTTTTAACACCGTCCGAAATGTAGGTTTATTTGATTTGTCTCAGAATGAGGAAAGCGATTTTTACATTGGAACAGAATACTTGTATTCAGACGGTCCTTTTACTTCCAGCCAGAACTTTAATCGAGTAAACTTAATGAGTAAATACTACCGAAATTTCGGTAATGCAGGAAACGTGACGATCTCTGCCTCATACTTTGAAAGTGAATGGGACGCTTCTGGCCAAATTCCACTGCGTGCAGTAGAACAAGGCTTAATAGGTCGATTTGGGGCACTTGATGACACAGAAGGGGGCTCAACAAGCAGAATTAACTTCGGTCTGACGCATAATAAAATCGTAAACGAACGGCTATATTTTAAAAATACACTGTACTTAAACCGATACGATTTTGAGCTTTTTTCAAACTTTACTTTTTTCTTAGAAGATCAGGAAGATGGGGATCAGATCGCGCAGAGGGAATCTCGAGTTTTGTTTGGAGCCGAAAGTCAACTGAACTACAGTACTCAGATTGGTACAAATGACCTAGGATTGGTTGTTGCAGCAGGGCTGAGAAATGATCAAGTAAAAGATGTGGAGCTCTCTAATACCACCAATCGTAGCACAACAAGAGAGGTGTTGCAGCTAGGTGATGTAGATGAAACAAATTTCTATTCCTACGTTTCAGCAGATTTGGACATTGACAAGTTCACAATCAATGCAGGTTTAAGAGTTGATGCGTTTCGGTTTGAGTACGAAGATGAACTAGTCGCTGCTTATGAGCCACAATCAGAGACCGCCGTGGTAGCGAGTCCGAAACTCAACTTCTTTTATTCTGCAAATGATAACCTGCAACTTTTCTTAAAAACCGGCATAGGATTCCATTCAAATGACGCAAGGGTAGTTTTAGACGATACCCAAAACAAAACCGTAGTTCCTTTGGCCTATGGCGCTGATATAGGAGCAATCTGGAAACCCTTTCCGAGACTGGTGTTTAATGGAGCACTTTGGTACCTCTTTTCGGAGCAGGAATTTGTATATGTTGGAGATGCTGGAATTGTGGAGCCAAGCGGAGAAACAGAGAGAAGAGGGTTTGATCTCGGTATTCGCTATCAATTGAACGACTGGCTTTTCTGGGATGCTGACTTTAATTACTCTTTTGCACGAGCTGTGGACGCTCCAGAGGGTGAGGACCTTATACCACTGGCTCCACGTAGTACGGCACTCTCAGGTTTGACTGCCAAGAAAGGAGATTTTAACGCCTCTATAAGAGGTCGGTATTTACAAGATCGACCTGCTAATGAAGACAATAGCGTGGTGGCAAAAGGGTACACCATTATCGACTTTAATGCTAGCTATAAAATCAATCGATATACTTTAGGCGTGATCATTGAAAACTTATTCGATTCAGAATGGGAAGAAACCCAATTCGATACCGAATCCAGAATTAGGACGGCTTCAGGAAATTTGGAAACAACACCTGTAAGTGAGATTCACTTCACACCTGGAGCTCCTTTTGCCATTAGAGGGTCACTCAAAGTTGACTTTTAACTATATAAAACTAACTTGGATTTTACCTGGTCGGAAGAACAACTGGATCTAAAAGATAAAGTGCTGCAGTTTGGTCTTAAAGAACTGCAAGACGATGTAGTGGCTCGTGATGCAACGGGAACTTTTGCATCAGCGCTATGGAAAAAGTGTGCTGATTTTGGCGTTTTTAAATACGCAGCCCCGTCCAGGTACGGAGGCATTGACGATAAAATCAATTTAATTAAAGGTATAATCGTGATGGAGTCGCTGGGCCTTAGCTGCAAAGACAATGGTCTTGCCTTGGGAGTAAGCACACAGATGTGGACCGTACAAATGCCACTTGCTCATTTTGGGACCACAGAGCAGTGTGAAGAATATTTCCCAAAATTGCTATCAGGCGAATTAATAGGGGCGCATGCAATAACAGAGCCTGAGGCCGGTTCAGATCCCAGCGAGATGAAGACTCTTGCCAGAAAAGTTGAAAATGGATACGTTTTGTCCGGTACCAAGTGCCTTATCACCCTTGCACCAGTTGCGGATTTTTTTTTGGTATTTGCCTCGACTAACCAAAAGCTAGGTAAATGGGGTATTTCTGCGTTTTTGGTCAATAAAGATGTTAGCGGACTGGAGATCGGCCCAAGTGAGCCCAAGATGGGCTTGCGTACCGTACCCTTAGGGAAGATTGTATTCAAAGATTGCTTTGTTCCCGAAACTGCAAGAATAGGAAAGGAAGGAGCTGGACTTAGTATTATGAATCACTCTTTGGAATATGACCGTGGTTTCATTTTAGTTTCTCAAATCGGAACTATGCAAAGACAGATTAATGAAACCCTATTGCATATTAATCAAAGGAAGCAATCAGGCAAGCAGATTAAAGATTTCCAATCAATCTCCAATCGACTGGCTGATATGAGACTCAGAATAGAAACTTGCCGACTGCTTTCATACAAAGTGGCATGGCTTAAAACGAATAACAAATCAGCGCTACTGGAGGCTGCAATGCTAAAATTGCATCTTTCAGAAAGCTTCAACGCATCGAGTTTAGATGCAGTGAGATGTCATGGAGGAATAGGGTATTTACAAAATTATGCGGTAGAGAGAAATCTTCGTGATGCTACAGGAGGCCTTATCTATGCAGGTACTTCTGATATCCAGCGAAACATTATTTCTCAATTAATGGAAATCGAATGAGTACGTTAGTTGAACTGCTCTATAATTCAACTTCTAAGACTCCTCAGCATATTGCCTTTAAATGCAATAAAATGACCCTATCTTATACTGAGCTGTCCAAGAAAAGCACACTGCTGGCGGTCTACTTGGTTTCCGTAGGAGTGAAGAAAGGAGACCGTGTGGGCATTTACCTAAATCGATGCCTGGAAACCTCATTTGCTATCTACGGAATCTTACTTTCTGGTGCTGCCTATGTACCACTGGATCCTGATGCAGGACCCGAAAGAAATGCTTACATAGCTAGGGATTGCGATCTTAGAGTCATTATAACAAGTAATTCACAACGTCGAAAATTCGAGGAGTTAAGTAACCACGATACGCCTATTAAAAACGTTGTTGGACTCGCCAATAGTTCAAGTTCAGTGGAATGGGACTTTATTTTCCAGCAGAAAACATTTGAAAAAACACTTCCGGAGGTATTGCCTTCAGACATAGCCTACATACTGTACACATCAGGGTCTACAGGCTTTCCAAAGGGAATTGTGCACACGCACGAGAGTGGGTTTGCTTTTGCAAAGCTCTCAGCCAACTACTATAAGATAAGCACATCTGATATAGTGGCTAATCATGCAGCAATCAACTTTGATATTTCCACTTTAGGGTATTTCTCAGGTGTTCTGGTAAGTGCCACTATCGTAATAATTACTGATCCCTACATAATGCTTTCAGGTAGCCTATTAAAGTTGATTCATGAAGAGTCAATTTCAATTTGGTACTCCGTTCCTACCGCTTTGATCAACTTCTTGAACCAAAAGGCGCTGGATCAAGAAGATTTTAAGCATTTAAAATGGGTGCTATTTGCAGGCGAGCCCTTTCCTACACCCAAACTTCGTAAGCTGATGCAGCATTGGCCGCAAGCGAAATTCAGTAATATCTTCGGACCTACTGAAGTAAATGGATGTACTTATTTAATTCTGGACAAAGCGCCCAAAACAGATGAACCTATTTCCATAGGAAAAGCACTAGGTGATACTGAAATCTTAATTGTTGATAATCACGATGAAGAAGTGTGTAAAGGTGATGCAGGTGAAATGCTTGTATGTACCGTGACCATGATGAAAGAGTACTGGAATAATCCTGAGAAAACAGCAAGTTCTTTGTTTCTTAAAAAAGATAAAGTTTACTATCGAACCGGAGACATGATAAAAGAAAATGAAGATGGAAATTATACATTTTTAGGTCGGAAGGACAGGCAGGTAAAAGTAAGAGGGTACCGTATAGAACTTGATGAGATAGACGCCACTTTATGGAGGCACCCAAGAGTGAAGGAAGCTGCAACCATAGTCTGTAAAGGAGAAAATAATGAAGGTAAAATTGTTTCTTATTGGGTGCCAAATGAGAGGAAAACAAACCTTGACACTAGTTCGCTTCAAAGCTTCTGTATTAGACACCTGGCTTCCTATGCTATTCCGTCCGAATTTATTGAGCAGCAGGAACTTCCTAGAACTGGTAGAGGAAAAATTGACTACATGAAGCTGGAGTGTCTTCAAAATGAAGAACAAAAATGAAGCAGATAATAAGCAATTATATTGTTGAGAATCTTATATCCAAGCCTGATATAGAAATAGGGTCTGATGATGATCTGCTGACCACCGGCTTACTTGACTCATTAAGTATTATGAAACTTGTTGGTTTCATAGAGAAAGAGTTTGATATCACTATACCACCAGAAGACATGTTAATTGAAAATTTCATTAGTCTCAATGCCATGCATAATTATCTCGAAAGCACCAAAAATTCGGATTGATGAGTGAGAAGTTTGACCCTAAAAGTCTAACCGGCAGCCAGTACCTCATTTGGACAGGGCAAAAAATTCATCCAAACGTACCCTTATATAACGTACCCTTTAGCTACAGGATCTCAGGAGATTTGAATCCCGATGTTTTTGAAGCGGCATTTAAAAATCTTGTTGCACAGACTGACAGTCTACGCACAATAGTTCGAGAAGAAAGTGACCGTCCAGTCCAAATAGTCAAGAAAGAACTTGACTTCAGTTTTGATTTCATTGATTTCCAAAATAAAGAGGAAGCCGCAAATAAGTGGATCGAAGAAGAAGTAAATAGGCGATTTGATTTAGGCAAAATCTTATTTCATAGCGCATTACTGAGGATAGCAAGCGGTGATTTTATCTGGTACATCAATCAACATCATATTATAACGGACGCTTGGAGCTCAGTGATCCTACTCAAACGACTTGATTTACTTTACAAGTCGCAGGTAACTAAAAGCGATGAAGAAAAGAATTTCCCGCAGTTCGAAACCTACAGGACATATGAATTAGAAGCTAGAAATATGGCTCCTCTTGAATCATCCACCTATTGGAAGAAGGTGAGAGATGAGGTGGTATATTCAAAAATCTTAGGTACTGAATCACAATTCACCACCAATGCTAAAAGGGTCTCTTTCGAACTTAATCAAGAGAGGTCCGATAAGTTGAGACAGCTGGCCTCAAAAGATTCTTTCCGAACTTTTACAATTGATTTGGCACTCTACAATATCTTCTCAACCCTGATCTTCGCATACTTAAGAAGAGTAACACAGCAGACGAAGATTTCTTTTCTTACTCCAGCGCACAATAGAACATCACCTGAATTCAAAGAAGCTGCTGGAGTCTTTATCTCTTTTTATCCTATTCTTTTAGAAATAGAGCAAGCGGAGACTTTTGTATCATTACATAAAAAAGTTCAACATACACTTAATTCCTATTTCAAGCATATCCATCCCGGACTCAGTACAGCCGACCTGACTCGTAATGTCAATGTTGTATTTAATTACAATAACACAAGACTTGGCACCTTCAACAATCTACACGTAGCTGGAACTTATCATCACCCAGGTCACAATGACCCGCAACATGATCTCTTATTTCAAGTTCATGATTTCAACGATACCGGAAGATTCCAAATCCACCTTGATCTAAAGACAGATTTATTTTCAGATCAGATGATCAGATTTATCTCCGACCAGTTCATCAATATGGTTGACAGTCTTCTTGAAAATCCTGAACAGCTTATTGATAAAATATCAGTACTTGGGACTGAGGAAAGACAGTTCTTAGTGGAGGGGCTTAATAACAGCAAGGAAGACTATCCAGAAGAAACCCTTCTTCAAGGCTTTGATCGTGCTGTCTGTCACTACCCGAACCATCCGGCTGTACAATGCGAAGACCAAATACTTACTTATCAGTCTCTTGACCAATTAGCAAATCAATTTTCCAGATACTTGCGGGATCAGTGCAAATTAAATGAAGGTGACGTTGTAGCTATATTAATGGATCGTTCACTTGAGATGGCTGTTGCACTCTATGGGATCCTCAAAGCAGGTTTGGTCTATCTTCCAATAGATCCATCCTTTCCAAGTGAAAGAGTGAATTATCTACTCACTGATTCAGGGGCAAAAGTTGCACTTACACAGTCTCACTTGAGGTATTTGATACCAGAAGATTCTCAAATAGAGTTAGTTGACTCGCTTGATTTTTTGGAAAGATTTAAAACTACGTCATTAAATCCCGAACGTGCCATAAATGACATCTATTGTATTTTATATACTTCTGGTTCCACTGGAAATCCAAAAGGAGTCATGCTACATCATGCTGGATCTACCAATAATTTATACTGGCTTCAGCAAACCTACCCACTTGCATCTGGGGACAGTATTTTGCAAAAAACCCCTCTCACGTTTGACGTGGCAATTTGGGAATTTTTCTGGCCGCTACGTGCAGGTGCGAAGCTAGTCATTACAAAACCAGGAGGGCATAACGATTTTCAATATCTGGTGGACATGATGCGTATTCATAAGGTCCATTCGATACACATTGTACCCTCGATCTTGAGAGAACTTTTAAAAGTACAGTCGATTAAAGCTTGTACTGATTTAAAATATGTTTTCTCAGGTGGAGAAGCGCTTACCCCGAGTATAAGAGACGAATTCGTTAAAGTACTACCTCATACACAGTTAGATCAGCAATATGCTCCTACGGAAACAGCTATTGGTGTTTCATTTTGGGTGTGTGAAAGAAGGGGTAATGAGAAGAGACTTCCGATCGGGAAGCCTGTGGCAAATTCACAATTCTATATAGTTGATCAATACGGGGAATTAAATCCTTTTGGTTTACCTGGTGAACTCTATATCGGAGGTGTCCAAGTGACTCCTGGATACCTGAATCAAGCTACTCGCACCAGTGCTAAATTCATTGAGGATAAAATAGGAGACGGACATTTTAAGCTATATAAAACAGGAGATATAGTGCGCCATAGAAAAGACGGTGCGCTTGAATTTCTTGGGCGAGAAGATAACCAGGCGAACATAAGAGGTATGAGGATTGAATTGGGAGAAATCCAGTCCGCGATCAGTAAAATAAATAACGTAGAGCAAGTAATTGTACTAGCGATCGAAGCTGAAGAGGAAGAAAAAATGCTTTGTGCGTTCATCAAAAAAGCTGATAAAGAAGAGACTGTAAATTGTAAAGGATCGCTCATTGGACAACTTCCTCCATACATGATTCCTTCGCAGTTTGTCTTTCTAGACGAATTTCCTTTGATGACAAGCGGAAAAATAGATCAACAGAAGATGAACCTGCTTGCGCAACAGCAATCGACTCAAATAGAAAACATCCAAAGCACTACTATCGAGCCTCGGAATGAACTTGAGGAACTGATCCATGACGTGTGGTGCGAGGTGTTCAAACTCAAAAGAATCGGCATGAACGATAATTTTCTGGACCTTGGTGGTCATTCACTATTGGCCATCAGAATTACAAATAAGATTAAAAGCACACTTGAGTTGGATATCCAGATGCATATGCTATTTAAGTACCCAACGATTGCGTCTATCTCTCAATACCTTGAGCAGAAAATAAAACGCCTCTTAGATCAAGAAACTTGATAATGGCGCATTGAACGACTGCCAAAAATCGGAATTATCTCGATCGAAGCAGAAAAGTGGCAAAAAAGGGAAGCATGGGAATCTTATATCTCATCAGAGTCCCGAAGTTTCCTGTACTAATTCCAACCGCAAATGCAAAGAGGACTGTAAAAACCAGACAGAAAATCATAAAGGGGTCCTTTAACTGTGAGCCCAGTTTTTTCCTTGCTACCAACTGAAACAGTAAAATAATAAAGAGGGTACTCTCTAGCGCCGACAACAACATCAAAGGGTTTCTTACTTCCCATATAAAAGGTCTAATCAAACTCACAATTATTGCAGAAGGGGCAAGCTTAACCATGCTCTGCCAAGAACCATCTAGTGCTCCTAGGTCGTAAGTTCCATCGCCTCCTGTCCTGGCACCCCATCCATACTTTATATCATATGAGGTCACTGCGGCACGTTCTGCTACATTACCAATATTATATTCTCCGGTTGAGGCATAAAATGTAGCTGCTACTCCCAAAGCTCCAAAAATCACTAGAATAAGGGGAGCAGCAAGCATCTTTATAGCGGTGTTTTTGATCCGCTTTAGATAGTTGAAATAGAAGAACAAAAAGATAACAGGCGCAAAGCAAAGTAGAATGTAGGGCTTTATTCTTAAGATCAAAAGAGCACTCAAGACTCCTATAAAAATAGCCACAAACCTATGTGTCCTAAAAACAGCAAAGTTCAAAAAAGCCCAAGTCAACCAGCCTAGGGCTCCTAGTGTAACGGTGTCCTTCAAGATGCCGGAGCCCCAAAAAACCACCGATGGGATAAATAGGATTGCCCAGTGTAGTTTCCTGCTATTTGGGTACATTTTGTGCACGGCAGAATACATTGCCCAGAGGCCACTAAAACTAAACGCAGCAAAAAATAATGCCGTGGCTGTGTATGTATGTAAAGTGAAAATATCAAGAAATGCGGTGATCCGGACAATCAAGTAGGACTTTACGTCCCGGAAATACCAAATCTGAGATGAATAAATAAAACTACTATCATCTGGGTGCTCTCCGCCTGGATTAAGTAGTAGGCTTACTCCATCACTAAATTTTTCATTCAGCGCATCCCATATATGGACACTTCCATGTGTGAAGTAATTGAAAGTATCTCCTCCATCATAATAAAATTGATAAATTGCCCCAAGTGCGATAGCACCCAAAAATTTCACCCAAAGTGCCGGCAGAAAATACTTTCTAGTGGATCTACTAGAGAAAATTGGACGAAGTAGATACGCAACCACTGAAATCAGTATGAGATAGAATGGAGTTATTAAAAAATCTTTGATTCCCATCATCAGATATTAGCATTAAGCTAGATCCATCATATTCTCCGTAGAGCTTTTCCCTAGTTTAAGCCTCGTATTCAATATGTTCAAAGCGGAGCAGACTTCCCTGGCAAGTTCCAGTATGCTTAAAGACTACATCTCTGTAACATAACTTTAAAGCTAGATGTAAAAAAAATTTATACACTTCCTACCCAAGCTTTTATGCGGCAAATAAACAAATTGCTATTAACATAGCAGCCTAAAGTCAAGTGCCCTGAAATTATGTGTGGAATAGTCGGCTATAAAAAATTTAGTTCTAATTCACAGAACTTTTCCCTATCATTAAAGATAGCAACAGATAGCCTTAGTCTGAGAGGGCCCGATTTTCAAAGCACTCTTGTTTTGGGTAATCTTGGATTTGGACATGCTCGTTTGTCTATAATAGATACTTCCGACAATGCAAATCAGCCCATGCAAGATCCCTCTGGAAGGTTTACATTGATATTTAATGGTGAAATATATAATTACAAACAGCTCAAAAGTCAAATTCACAGAGTCTCATGGAGGTCAACATCTGATACAGAGGTATTACTTCATCTACTGATACAAAAAGGAACTTCATGTCTTGAAGAACTGAACGGCTTTTTTGCCTTTGCATTTTATGACAGTCACACAGATCGCTTAGTAATCGCCAGGGATAGAATGGGTATTAAGCCACTTCATTATTTTCAAAACAATGACTTTCTAGTTTTTGGATCTGAAATGAAAGCTTTAATGCAGTTTCCAATACCCAGAGAGATTGACCATAAATCTTTGAACTGGTACCTGAAACTAACATACCTGCCCAGAGATCACAGTATGCTTTCTGGTGTAAAAAAACTACTACCAGGTCACTACTTAGAGTTTGATAAAAATAGAAGTACTGTCAAATCATATGAATCACCTGATCAAGAGAAGACTTTTCATGGATCTTTCGAGAGCGCAAAAAGCAATACGCTTAAACTTTTGCAAAAATCTGTCGAACGAAGGATGGTTGCAGACGTTCCGCTTGGGGCTTTCCTAAGTGGTGGTACAGACTCATCCGCAGTAGTAGCAATGGCCTCTAAATTTGATTCCAATCTCAACACCTTCTCCATTGGCTACAGAGATCATCCCTTTTTTGATGAAACCCAATACGCAGAGCTTGTAGCGCAAAAGTTCAAAACAAACCACACAACTTTCTCTCTTACAAATGACGACCTACTAAATTCTATTGAAGATTCGATTGGTTACTTAGACGAGCCTTTTGGAGACTCCTCAGCGATTCCTACTTTTATACTATCTAAAATGGTAAGCACCTCAATGAAGGTTGCTCTTTCCGGAGATGGTGCAGACGAGCTCTTTGGTGGCTATTACAAACACTTGGCTTTTGTGAAAGCACATCAAGCTACAATTGGTAATTCAATATTAAAAAAATT
>JBCCLV010000106.1:0-13059 GCA_039026695.1 Bacteroidota bacterium | reverse complement strand
CCATTTGGGGATCTTTATCATTGGGCATTTTTGCCATATGCTGATCTATGTGCAGCACTAGATATACCAATGATCTGGGGTTCAATTCGTCAGTGATTAAGAGATTGAGCGTCCCTGGAAGCTCAAGAGTGGATCGGTACATGTATCGGTAGGTTACCAGGCTTTCATTTGCAACTAGCAGAAATTCGAGGATGCTACGTTCAACCTCATTTTTGTGCTTTACAGCAAGCATGCTTTTTAAGGTTTTACATGCCTGTTGAGTAGATTCCAAAAATCGTCCTACGTTCAAAATATTCCAGGTTGTTTCACGGGTCATATTGTCAATATTTAACCCGTGGAAGGCCATCAGCTTGATGATTAGCGTATCAAGGTTTCTATTAATTCTGGAGAGTTCCTTTTCTCCACGCATCAGTTGAGATTCTTCAGAGATCGTCTCTAAGATTCTCCAGGTATCCAGGCTAAGTCGATCCCGTACGGCGTAAGCGTTGTTTAAAAAGGATAAGATAGAGTGATTCAGCGATCCCGATCTTTGTGTGTCGGTTATTAGCGAAAGCAGTTCTTTTTCTGGGTCTTGAAGCGTTTCATCATCCTGGAATCCTGGAAGAGTTCCCGTAGTAGCGCTGAGTGTTTTCAGCAAGGTAATAAGCGCCTCGTCTCTGAGTAAGTCTTGATCATCTTCTGTTTCGTAGTATTTTTTGAGCGCTATGCGGAGGAGCCTTACGCTGTAGATGGCGCGCTCAAGATATCTACCAAGCCAAAATAGATTTTCTCCCGTCCGGCTTGGTAAAATGCCGTGCGTTTCTGGTACCATTTGGGCGCCGCTCGTAATCTCGGGTTCTCTTTCACCTGTTCCTAGTACCCATGTGTCTTTGCTTATACCTCCAGATTGGTTGGAAACAATGAAAACACCTTTGTTTGGTGAGCTTCGAGAGAGCCCTCCCGGCATCACGTAGTACGATTGCTTTTCCGCATCAGCCACAACATAGCTGCGAAACACAGCGTTTCTGGCCTCTAACTTGCCATCAATGAAGGAGGGCGTGGTAGAAAAGTTCACTACCTCTTGACCTACATAGAGGTAGGGCCTGGTTTTGATTTCTTGCGTTAGCTTGTCTAACTGTTCATTGGTAAGATCTCCGCCAAAAACCGACCGGTTCAGCGTGCTTCTGTAGATTTTTCGTACCATTAAATGGCGCAAATTATCTAGCACATACTTTTTCTCTCTTTCGTGCCCGCACCACCAGGTTGCCACTGAGGGTAATATCAAGTCCTCGTTCAAAAGATGCTTGCAAATTCTTGGTAGGAAGGCCAGTAGACCGGGATTTTCAAGAATGCGTGTGCCTAGCGGATTGATGACCAGAACTTTTTCTTGTCTGATCGCTTCCATTAAACCAACAACCCCCAAGTGCGAATCCTGTCTTAGCTCAAGCGGATCACAAAAAATGTCATCCACACGCCTTACGATCACATCTACTTTTTCAAGTCCGCTCATCGTTTTCAGCCAGACATAGCCATCGTTTACGGTAAGATCTGCCCCTGTAGCTAAGGTGAATCCCATAAAAGCAGACAGGTAGGCATGCTCAAAATAGGTTTCATTGCCTGGCCCCGGTGTGAGAAAAACTACCCTCGGATTTTCTTTTCCTTGCCAAGCTAGCCGGGTGAGCGTGCTCTTTAGTGTCTGATAATATCCACCGATTTTACGGACGTGATTCTCTCTCAACATCTCAGGAAATACCCGCGTCATTGCCACACGATTTTCGAAAGTGTATCATGCTCCTGAGGGTGCATCTGCGCGATCATGCAAGACCCACATTTTACCGTTTGGTCCTCTGGCCAGATCTGCCGAATACTGTACCAATTGTTGCGGTCCTGGTATTTTGATCTTATCCATCTGGCGCAAAAAGCCCTTATGGTTATAGATCATCTCAAAGGGTAAAATTCCCTCTTTGATCAAGCTGCGAGACCCGTAGATGTCCTGTAGGATCAAGTTGAGCAGTTGCGCTCTTTGCTGAAGACCTTGCTCTATAGTAGACCAATCCTTTTGTGAAAAGATGAGCGGAACCGGATCGAGCATCCATGGCCGGTTTAGTCCATCTGGGTCTCCGTAGATATTGTATGTAACGCCATTCTCTCGAAGTAGTTTTATTACTTCCTGAGATTTGCTGTTTAGCGCCGACTCTCCTAGCTTTTCGTAGCTTTTGGCAAGCTTGTCCCATTGCGGTAAGAGTGCACCTTCAGGGCCTACAAGCTCATCAACAAAAGGGGTGTTATTCTGGGTTTGGTCAGACAGGTATGCCTGGATCATGAACAAATCTCCTTTTTTTTATGCGAATCAAAAATTTCTGCTGCCTTTATATTTTCGTAAGTCCATGGTATGCGGATAGTCCGGATTTACCATTTCGGTGGTGGGTTCATACTTAGGTAAAATGTCCAGCTTGGTCACAAATCTTCCGCTGGTCTGCTGCCTTACTACCGTAGGTTCCACTAGGTTGATGGAATGGCCAAAGTCGAAGAAGCGCGAGATGCGACGAGATTCCGCTTCGAAGCTGTTCACCGGGAAAGTCTCATAGTTTCTACCTCCTGGGTGCGCTACATGATACTGACAAGCTGCAATTGACTTCTTGGACCAGGTGTCATAAACATCCAATACCAGGGGAGTGTCTACGCCTATGGTGGGATGTAGGGCAGAAGGAGGCTGCCATGCCCTGTACCTGATCCCTGCTACATACTCCCCTTGAACTCCTGTACTTTTTAGTGGAATCCTGAAACCATTACAAAGTAGATGATATCGTGAGTCTGTGAGGCCTGCTATTTTTACTTGAATTCGTTCCATGGAAGAATCAACAAACCTTGCCGTCCCCATACTGGAGATCTCCTCACCCAGCACATGCCAGGGCTCAATTGCCATCTTTAGCTCAATATGTATATCGTCGACTTGAAGCTCACCTAAGAAAGGAAATCGAAAACTGAAAAACGGATCAAACCAAGAGATATCGAAAGCGTAGCCTGCATTTGAAAGCTCATTAATTACCTCAGAAAGATCCTTGTAGCAGTAGTGTGGAAGTAGAAAGCGATCATGGAGTGCTGTACCCCATCTTACTAATTTGTGACTGTAAGGTTTCTGCCAAAACCAGCTTAGTAAAGCTCGGATCAAGAGGAATTGAACCATCGCCATGCGGTAATGAGGCGGCATGTCAAACCCCCTAAATTCCAGAATGCCTAATCTGCCGCTGGAGGAGTCTGGTGAGTAGAGCTTATCGATGCAAAACTCAGCTCGGTGTGTATTGCCAGTCACGTCGATAAGTAGATTTCTGAAGACACGGTCTACGATCCAGAATGGGACCTCATTTTCGCTCAGGTCAGGTATCTGCTGAAAAGCGAGTTCTAATTCGTAAAGAATTTCATCTCTTCCCTCATCCACCCGCGGTGCCTGACTCGTAGGGCCAATAAATTGTGTTGAAAACAAATAAGACAATGAGGGATGGTGCTGCCAAAAGGTGATGAAACTTTTCAAAACATCTGGCCTCCGTAAGATTGGACTATTGGATGGGGAAGCGCCACCTAGCGTGACGTGATTGCCACCGCCCGTCCCGGTATGACGTCCATCTAAATTGAACTTTTCGCTTGCAAGTCTGCATTTTGCAGCTTTTTCGTACAAGATGGCGTAGTTCTTAGCTAGTTCTTCCCAAGTGCCTGCAGGGTGGATGTTGACCTCAATGACACCTGGATCGGGGGTAATCATAAACTTTTGAATACGATTATCAGATGGCGGATCATATCCTTCAATCAGGACTGGTAGATTAAGTGCTACAGCCGCATTTTCAACTGCATGAATGAGACTTAAGTAGTGTTCGAAATGGGTGGTGGGAGGCAAAAACACATACAGTCTTCCTTCCCTTGCCTCTACCAGAAGCGCAGTTTTGAATACTTCCCGTGAGTTGTTGAAAGGCTCTTCAGTGTTGATAAGCTCCTCAACCTCAGACCTTTCTGGAAGTGGTCCGGCTTCATCAAATAGACTCCTGTCAGGGCGCAATTCTTCCTTTTCAGCATCCTTTTGTTCTATTGATTTGAGCGGTAGACGCAAGCCAGCAGGGGAGTTTCCGGGGACTAAAAACAGGTGATCACGGCGAAATTTCCATGAGCAACTTTGCCAGTTACTTTCGCTAAAATCCCATTGAAGTGGAATCACAAATGCTACCGGCTTTCCTAGTCCTTGTGAGAGTAGGGACGACAGTTTTTGTCTTTCCAGGTCTGATTTAAGATCGAGTTTGAGGGGATCGATATTGATAGGTACCTTGCTTTCTTCCCATGCGAAATAAAATGGGTCTTCATAGATGCGTTGTGCATTTTCAGGATCGAGATTTAATATTTCAGCGATTTTTGACATGAATTGCTCGGCTTCTCCAGCACCAAATCCATAGTCTTTTGAAAGGTCTGCCATCAGCTGATCTTGCTGCCAAATCGGGATCCCATCTTTCCGCCAAAAGCAGGCAAGTTTCCACCTTGGTAACGGTTCTCCTGGATACCATTTACCCTGTCCATACTGCATCAACGCGCCAGTAGAAAATTCGTCTTTCAGCGCATGGAAGAGTTCATTGGATAATTTTCGCTTGTGTGCACCATCTGCAGCCGTATTCCATTCCGGGGCGTCTGTATTGTCAATCGACACGAAGGTAGGTTCTCCACCCATGGTCAATCGCACGTCATTTTTTGCAAATTCTGAATCGACCTGTGCCCCGACTTGCTGTATGTTCTCCCACTGTCGATCACTGTAAGGTTTCGTGACCCTTGGCTTTTCAACGATACGTTCTACCTTATTCTCAAAGTGAAACTTGGTTTCGGTCGGTTCAGTGGCACCTGATATGGGTGCCGCATTCTCAGGACTCGGCGTGCAAGCAAGCGGGATGTGTCCCTCGCCGGCAAAAAGTCCAGACGTAGCGTCGAGTCCGATCCAGCCAGCCCCTGGAAGATATACCTCGGCCCAGGCGTGAAGGTCGGTGAAATCCTCTTCTGGTCCACTAGGACCGTCTAGTGACTTGGTGTCTGCTTTCAATTGAACAAGGTATCCGGAAGTAAATCTGGCTGCCAAGCCCAAATGCCTAAGTACTTGTACGAGTAGCCAGGTAAAATCTCTGCAAGACCCAGACTTTTTAGTGAGCGTTTCTTGGCATGACTGCACGCCAGGCTCCATGCGTACATTGTAATTGAGTATCCCGTTTACCAGTTGATTTATCGCTACCAGATAATCAACAGAGGTGATCCCTTTGCTATGCAGTTTTTTTGCTTCGCCTACCAGATCCATCAGAAGTGGATCTTTTTCTTTGATTTCAAGGTAAGGAACGAGCTGTTCTTTTAGCAGCGACTCGTATTTGAATGGAAAATTTTCTGCGTACTCTTCAATGAAAAAATCAAATGGATTGATTACAACCATTTCAGCAATGACTTCCACGTCAATTTCGAAGTGGTTGATTTTCTCAGGAAATACGATACGAGCGAGATAATTCCCAAATGGGTCCTGCTGCCAATTAATGAAATGGTCGCTTGGGCTGATCTTCATTGAATACCCTTTGACCTGGGTTCTGGAGTGGGGTGCAGGGCGCAAGCGTATGATCTGAGGAGAGACCTCTATGTGGCGATCGTACTCATATTTGGTGTAATGCCTTATGGCAACTCTTATAGACATTGTAAACGGATTAGGAGTTTGAAGTGGGCAACTCCAAAAATAGACACATAAGGACCAGAATGGATGATCTGAGTTTGAGAATTACGACATCCAGATGACTACTTTTCGATTGGCGACTTGATAACTTATCGTGCCTTGAAAGTGCAGCTAGTCAAAAGCCTTATCGTCAAAGGCTTGCATGTGTGTTATTGGCAATCATCTCTTTGGCAAGTTTTTCAGCCGATTCCATCGTATCGGTCTCGTATACAAGAAATCCAAACCGGTCAGATTCTGCGGTCTTTTTCCAATGCTTGGCACCCATTCTAGTAATTGCATTGTAAGGCAGCACATTGACCAGGCCTTTGAATTGTTTACAAGCTTTTAAGGAGGGAAAGAGAATATCTCCAAACCACTCTTGGATCTCCAAAGGAGGGGTTCCCTGTGCATTGCTTACATCTACGATAATAACCTCTACTTGCCCTCTCTCCACCGCTTCGAGCTGTGCCTTACAGCTCTCATATAATACGGTCTTGTTGGAAAGCAGCGACCATAGAACCTTAATGACGGCACCATCTTCAAAGGTTTTTACAATACCAGTTTTGGAATAGATATTCTTCATAATTACTGGTTTTGAGTAAAAATAAAAAAATCCGAGCGATTTACGAATCACCCGGATTTTACCGATAGTTTCTGCTTATGGATAGATTAAGCCATCTGAGCATCCAATTTTTGGCTCAGTACATTTTTTGGAACGGCACCAATTTGTTTATCTACCACTTCTCCTTTCTTAAAAACAAGTAAAGTGGGAATGGAACGAATACCAAACTTGGCTGATACCTCTGGATTAGAATCGACATCTACTTTCCCAATTACAGCTTTGCCATCATATTCTGTGGCCAGTTCCTCGACCACAGGCGCGATCATTTTACAAGGACCGCACCATTCTGCCCAGAAATCAACCAGTACTGGCTGATCTGATCCAATGATCTCTTCAAAATTTTTGTCTGTTATTTCTACTGCTTTTCCCATGGTTTATGGATTGTATTTTTTGTGAATGAAACGCTAACACAAAACTAGCGGGATAAGTTTTTCTCGGGGCCAGATGGGGTAAATTGTTTGTACTGCAACCGACATGCTGGCAAGAGAATAGTGCTATTGTTGCTAGTTTGACATCAAAACTCGGTATTGTAGTTCTTCGATATCCTTGAAGCCATTGATTAATTCATCTGTAGGATTGATGGTAAATTTTCTACTGAGTGTATCCAGACGAATGGCCCTCCCTTCATGAATTCCAATCAGGGATAGCTTGAGAAGGCATTTACCTGGATTTGCCATTGCCAACCGCTCAATTTCCTGAACTATGGTGTCATTGACATCAGTGAGGGAAAACTTAATCTCTATGCCTTTGGTCATTTTGTCCCGAATTTCGCTTAAGTGCTCAATGTTGGATATTTTCAACTCCAATTCTTCGCTATTCCATCGGTTTTGAACCTTACCAGTGAGATAGAGAAACCAACCGGATTCGAGCATTGGCTTAAACTTTAGGTAGTCTTTGCCAAACAGGTAGAAAGTGTAGTTGTCGTTAAAATCTTCTAAGGTGAATTGCCCAAAAGGGTTTCCTTTTTTGGAGATACGATGCTGCACATCACTAATGATCCCTCCAAGTTTGATTTCCTTGTGCTTTAGATTTTCTAAATGAGTGAGCTGCGAGATATTAGTGTTGGTGAGATGGGTCATTTCAAATTTGAATTGATCTAGCGGGTGACCGGTAATAAATAAGCCCACCATCTCTTTCTCAATGTTGAGTTTTTCAATATCCCCGTATGGCTCAATGCGGCTCACTTTCGGTTTCGAGATCAAGACTGCACTGTCGCCACCAAAGAGCGATGATTGTGCGCTGGCTTCCTCTTCTTGTAACCGATTGGCAAACTTGATGGCTTTTTCAATAAGAGAAATGCCTTCCTCATCGGGATCTACATACTGTCTGCGGTGATAGTCCTCGAAACAATCAAAAGCGCCGGCCTTAGCTAGACTTTCAAAAGACTTTTTATTGACTGTTCGGAGATTCACACGTTTCGAAAAATCAAAAATATCTTTGAAAGGGCCATTTTTATCCCGTTCTTCAATGATTCCCTGGACCGCTGACTCGCCTGTGCCTTTGATAGCTCCGAGTCCAAACCGAATTTTTCCCTCTTTATTGACCGTAAAATGCTGCCCTGATTCATTGATGTGTGGTCCCAAAACCGGGATGCTACGATTCTTACACTCTTCCATGAAGAAGCTCACCTTGTCGATGTTGCTTTGATTGTGTGTAAGTACAGAGGCCATGTACTCCGCGGGATAGTTGGCTTTTAGGTAACCTGTTTGGTAGGCAACCACCGAGTAGCATGTGCTGTGGGACTTGTTGAATGCGTACGCAGCAAAGGCCTCCCAGTCTTTCCATATTTTTTCCAATTTCTCTTCAGGATGACCTTTTTCCTTTGCTTGCTCAATGAACTGTGGTTTCATCTTATCCAGAACATCGCGCTTCTTCTTGCCCATGGCCTTTCGCAAAACGTCGGCCTCTCCTTTTGTAAATCCGGCAAGCATCTGTGAAAGGAGCATTACCTGCTCTTGGTAGACCGTAATCCCATAGGTCTCAGACAGATACTCCTCCATTGCTGGAATGTCATAGGCGATCTTTTCTTTTCCGTGTTTTCGAGCTATAAAATTGGGGATGTACTCCATGGGCCCTGGTCGGTATAGGGCGTTCATGGCAATCAGGTCTTCGAAACGGTCTGGCACCAATGCTCGCAAGTGTTTTTGCATACCTGGAGACTCAAACTGAAATGTACCATTTGTTTCTCCTCGCTGATATAGCTCATATGTTTTCTGATCATCCAGTGGGATGGTATCTAAATCCAGTTGTATACCATGTCGTAGCGCCACATTTTCAATTGCAGTTTTGATGATGGACAGGGTCTTTAATCCCAGAAAATCCATTTTGAGCATACCCGCATCTTCTACAACGCTGTTGTCAAATTGGGTTACCATCATGTCAGAGTCTTTCGACTTGGCAAGTGGTACAAACTTGCTCATCTCATCTGGCGTGATAATAACTCCGCACGCGTGCACACCTGTGTTTCGTAGAGACCCTTCCAAAACTACTGCCTGATTTAAAACTTGAGAGGGTAGCTCTGAGCCTGTCTTTAGATCTTTGAGTTCTTGAACCTCTTCAAAAACTTTAGAAAATTTTGCTCCGGGTCTTTCCGGTACCAGCTTCGCGATAGCATCTGTTTCAGGAAGCGGTAGTTCCATGACCCTGCCTGCATCTCGAATGGCTGATTTTGGTGCCATGGTACCATACGTAATGATTTGGGCGACCTGATCATCACCATATTTTTCGATCACATAATTGATCACTTTTTCACGACCTTCATTGTCAAAATCAATGTCGATATCGGGTAAAGAAATTCGATCAGGATTTAAAAACCGCTCAAAAAGAAGGTCGTAGGCAATTGGGTCAACATTGGTGATTCCTGTGCAGTAAGCGACCGCCGATCCTGCCGCTGATCCCCTCCCGGGACCTACAGACACACCCATTTCTCTGGCCTTTGCTGTGAAGTCCTGGACAATGAGAAAATACCCTGGATATCCAGTGTTCGCAATGGTCTCTAATTCAAAGTTTAATCGTTCCTCGATCTCAGTGGTGAGTTCAGGATATCTTTTCTTAGCCCCTACAAAGGTCAGATGTCTGAGATAAGCATTCTCCCCGCGTTTACCGGCATCCTTTTCATCTTCAGGGTTTTTGAATTCATCAGGAATATTAAAGGCAGGTAGTAGTACCTCCCTTTCGAGACTGAACGATTCAATCTTTTCAACCAGTTGTGAGATATTTTCCACAGCTTCAGGTAAGTCTCGGAAAGACTCTTTTATTTCCTGCTGGCTCTTGAAGTAGTATTCATCATTGGGAAGACCGGGTCTGAACCCTCTTCCTCGACCAATTGGTGTGCTTTGCCTTTCGTTTTCTTTGATACAGAGCAAAACATCGTGGGCTTTTGAATCTTCCCTGTCCAGGTAGTAATATTCATGTGCTGCTATGAGCTTTACATCATGCTTCCTTGCAAAACGCACCAGGATTTCATTGAGTCGGGTTTCTTCTTCAAGCCCATGCCGATTTATTTCCAGGTAAAAGTCCTCACCGAAATGTGCTTTCCACCACAATAGTGCTTCTTCTGCTTGTGTCTCACCTACACTCAAGACGAGATGTGGTATCTCCCCCCCTAATCCGCCACTAAGCGCGATTACTCCTTCTTTATGCTGAGTAATAAGCTCCTTATCAATGCGCGGAAAAAGTCCGTAGTTTCCTTCTTTGTAGGCGATGGAGCTCAGCTTAATTAGGTTCTCATAGCCTTGCTTGTTTTTGGCCAGAAGCACTTGCTTGAATCGCTTGTCAGGATTGTCTTTTGTGAACTGAAGCTTTTTACGCTCCTCCGCCACAAAAAACTCAGATCCTAAAATTGGCTTTATTTCAGCACCATGGGCAGCCCTTACAAATTTGAATGCGCCAAACATATTTCCCAGATCAGTCAGTGCTACCGCTGGCATATCATACTGCTTGGCTTTGGCTACAATGGCGGCTACATCGGGTGTGGCTTGCAGTACAGAGAATTGAGAATGTCCGTGAAGGTGACAAAATGCTCCCTTGATATCTTCTGCCGCAATTTGTACTCCGTCTGATTTGCCAGCGGTGACTGCTCGCTTGATCGCGAAATTGGCCTGGTCGAGATCAGGGGCGTCGTATTGAATGCTTTCGGGAGGCGTGGTATCCTGTACAGGAATAATTCTTCTTTTCAAGCATTCAAAAAACGCTCTGGCGGTAGCATCTACATCGTAGGCAGCATCGTGTGCATCGCTAAACTTCTCACCAAATAGCTTTTCATAGAGTTCAATGAGTTTTGGTGGCTTCAGCTTTCCTCCCAGACCGCCCTGAAGCTGACAGAATTCTTTAGTGTCTTGCGCAGTATCGATGTTTTTCGCGTCGGCAAGCAGATTTTCTTTACTACTACGCAGGTATTCGGCACCTAAAATCTTATTGTCAAACTCGATATTATGACCTACCAAGACCTCCGCCTTCTTCACATCGCTGGAAAATTTATCCACTACTTCAGCCAGGTCTTGACCTACTTCGAGTGCGCGCTCTGTGGAGATTCCATGGACTTTTTCTGCATTGAAGGGAATTGTGAATCCCTGCGGTTTTACTATGTGATTACCAGTTGAGAGAAGCTTCCCGGTCGGGTCATGGAGTTGCCAGGCAATCTGGACTAGCCTCGGCCAGTTGTCCAAGTCCTCTACAAGGGCAGTTTTGTTGTGAGGTAAACCGGTGGTCTCAGTATCAAAAATGAGGTACATAAAGGACAGCTACTTTGGATTTAGTCTTAGAAAAAATTACTGATCCAAAATACGAATCCTGAAGATTTTTTCTTATCAAGTCTTGCAGATTGTGGATAACTTTTTGCCTTCTAAAACTGATGCGAGTATGAGCTCACTATCCACCTAATTGGGTGAAGAAATCGAATCGGGGTCTTTACAAACTATTCCACCCAGGCGATTTTGATAATTTCATTGAGATCTACCCTAAAGCTCCCAAATCGGGTTCCTCCCTGAACCGTGAGTGCAGGGGGAAGGGCAGGTACTTCCAAGGTGCCGTAATCTTTTTTTTCAGTGCCAGCTACCTCATGACTTGCTAGCACCACTTCTAATACCTGTCCATCACTTTTAATTAATTCCAGCTTAGAACCGATGGGTATGTCTTTGATTTTCTTCAACGCTTCTGCTTCTGTCATGAGGTTTTTTTTTATAAAAAACGTCCAAAATAGTAGAAAGTTAGCCTTCACAGATGCTTTGATATTCGCAATAGGCACACTGCTTACTATGCTCTCTCCGTGCAAATGGGATTTGCGGGTCAAAGATCTCCTGCAATAGCACTTTCAACTTTTCCTCGAATACAGCCAGATACCCAGAGACATCATTTAGCGGTTTACCGTCCATAATTAATCGGTAATCAAAATCAGGTTGAAATACCTGTTTCATATTAATAAGGCCTGGGATAATGGGCCCATCGCCTCCCATTTTTGAAACATACAACCATGCGTAAAAGAAGGTCTGATATCCTGCTTTTCTGGCTTTTTGGTGCTTTGCAGTCATTTCTCCTCCAAACAGATGTTCGAATCGACCGATATCGGTTTCATCTCTTCCGGTTTTATAATCCAGTATGCGGACCTCATCTCCCTTTTTATCTACACGATCAATCGCCGCCCCAAGCTTTACTCCAATGTTTCGGGCCTTTGTTTGAATGGGTACAAATCGCTGGTATTTGTCGTCTTCTTCCAGGCTTATGATCTGAAAAGGAGCATACGCCTTATCTAGCTGAAGAATTCTGTCAGCGAATGACTTGATCACTTCCGACATCACAACATTTCGATCCTTGAACTCAAATCGATGGTTTTCTTTCATTCCAAACTCCTTTCGGAAAGCTTTTTCAATAGCCCCTGTGACAGAATTTTCAAGACGAAAAAAGTCATTCTCGTCAATCGTTTTTGCTCCTTTTTCAGCCATGTTATCACGGTAAAGAATCTCCATTGTGCCGTGAAGTACATTGCCAAAGTGCCTGGCATCTAGTTCCTGGCTTATTTCGTCCTCGCTGAATAAGCGCAAAACATACCTAAAGTAGAATTTTAGCGGGCAATCGATGTAGGCGTTCAGTGCCGAAGCTGACAGTCTTCTTTGCTGTTTTTCAGGAACTTGATCTGTGTAAATCATCAGCTTCTGAATCACAGCTTCCGTAGTTTCGATCGAGATTTCTTTCACCTCTCGCAGCATGATCGGATTACTCAGCTTCCTTTTGTGGATCGGAATATTTGTTTCATGCGATAGTTGTCTTATAAATCGGCTCACTTCACCGCTCAGTCCAAAGTCTGCGTAGGTGTTGTAGTAGCAGTGAAATACCTCTCCTGTATGAAAAAGTCGATAAAACAGGTAAGCATAAATGGCATCTTGTGCAGAGAAAGTGGGCATGCCAAATGCTTTTCTGATTCGATAGGGAACAAAAGAACCTTTACGATTGGAAGCTGGAAAAACACTTTCGTTCATGTTTAGCATAAAAACATACTTAAAGTCGAGATTTCGAGTTTCAAGTACACCCATGACCTGGAGGCCTTCCACTGGTTCACCGCTGAAAGGGATCTTAAGACTGCCGGCAATTTTTTTGAAGAGGTTGCGAAAAGTAGATAGCTCGACAATCATTTGCTGCTGGTCGAGTAGCGTGTAAAGCTGATGGATCACCTGTTTGAAGTGGTACAAATATTCCTTTTCCATGCCAAAGCGCTCCACTACACATTTTTCCAACTCCATCAGGATAT
>JBCCLV010000105.1:0-13139 GCA_039026695.1 Bacteroidota bacterium | reverse complement strand
TAATCGCAGAGATGAACTTTTTGAGAAAACTTAAATCACTGAAGATACCAAGATTACTATTTGAAGCAATCCTTATATTTTCATCTATTTATTTGGCACTAATTCTTGAAGCTGATAGAAGTGAAGACTTTGAACGCAAAAAACTAATCGGGAATCTTGAATCAATACTGATTTTTATTCAAAACGACTCTTTGAAATTTAGAGACATGGTATTTGATTTCAATGATTGGAATGTTGATTTGAACAAAAGTTTGAAAGCTGACAGCTTAAGTATAGTAAAGTTGCTTTATGGTAATAAGACAGATGTTGACTCTGTAATAATGTCCTTTACTAGTGGATATCTGCTTTCCAATTGGGTAAAATCCTGGACTACTGAGCCTGTACTCTTTTCTTCTACTTTTGAGAATTACTCTGACCTATTCTATACTAACATGGTAAGTACTTCACAATATTTGAGACACAGAAAGAGTATTAATGATGCTAATGATCTAAGTATTGACCTTCACAATGATGTTAGAGATTTTATACAATCAAGGTCAGTTCTTAATACACTTGATTGGGTAGCATTAAATATCAACCAACGAGAAGAACTAAGAAAAACTTTCAGAAATCAGTATGTTATAAACTTGATGCAAGACCACTACAAAAACATATATTATATAATTCGACTCATTCAGGAGTATTATTTTGTCGAATTGTCAAATGCGAAAAATGAAATAATCAAAGAAATTGAATACCAAAAAGAAGCGTCAAAAGGACTTTTTTAGGGATTAAATCAAAATCTCCAAACAGCTATTTACAAAAAAGATCACCAACCATGCAAATACTAAAGAAATCAAATTTTACAATCCCTCGCCTTTTAGTAACGCTAGCGGCTTTCTTCCTTTTGTCCAGCCATGACCTCTACCTCAAAATGGACCTGTATATACTCAATCCTGATCAGCAGGCCACGATCAGCTTGTACAATGGCACCTTCGAGAAAAGTGAAAATATCATTACCAGGGACCGGATGATTGATGCTTCGGTTTATGCGCATGGGAAGAAAACACCTATCGACTCCTCGGCATGGAAGGATCAAGACAGCACCATTACACAGTTGGATTTTAATACAGGGAAGGCAGGCACTTACGTAGTGGGTGTTTCTACAAAAGAGCGGAATATAGCACTGAAAGCAGACAGGTTTAATAGTTATCTCGAGCACAATGGTGTTTTAGATATGCTTGCCCTACGGAAAGAAAAAAAGTTGATGGATCAAGATGCCCTGGGAAGCTACCAGAAGCACGTGAAGGCCATCTATCAAGTGGGAGAGGTAAAGACCGATGACTGGAAAACTGTACTAGGCTACCCTATTGAGATGGTCCCATTGGCAAACCCCTATGAAAAGTACAGCGGCGAACAGCTCACCTTGCAACTGCTCCTAGACGGAGCTGCGCTTTCAAACCAATTGGTCTACGCTGACTATTTAGAAACCGGACATAATCACCATGAGGATGAACATCTTCACGCACACGATACAGATCATAGCCATGAGCACTCACACGATCATGATGGTCACAGCCATGAAGGAGAACATGACCATGACCATGAGAAACACTCACATACAGGTGGACAAAAAGTAAGAACGAACGATCAAGGGGAGTTTACGATTGATCTTCCTGAGGAAGGGATTTACTACATTAGAACCATTCATATGGTGGAAGTATCTGATAGCTCTGAACTCACGCACAGGTCCAAATGGGCCACCCTGACTTTTGAAGTGACCCATAAGCACGATGAAAGTACGCACGAGCACACAGATCATGATCATGAGGAAGAAATACCCACCTGGATTTTTATCGTATTAAGTGTTGCGGTTATTGGCGGACTGTACTTGTTTTTTACCAGAAAGAGCTAATGTTTCGGGGAGATAAAAGGCAAGATATATCCATATTTCTTTTCCTTGGATTCTCTGCGTTGTATGCCCACGGTGTTACCAACGCTGATCAGGAGCTGTTACGGGATGGGGGCTTGTTGGCGTACATCAAGGTAGGTGCTACGCACATGCTTACAGGATACGACCACTTGCTCTTTTTAGTAGGGGTCATTTTCTACCTCAAGGGATTTAAAGACATTCTTAAGTTCGTCACTGTTTTTACAATCGGTCATTGCATCACCCTCACAGGAGCCACATTGGCCGGCATTAGTGCAGATGCACATTTGGTGGACGCAGTGATCGGCCTGAGTGTATTGTACAAAGGGTTTGAAAATCTCGGCGGGTTTGAAAAGTTGAAGATAAAATCACCTCATTTATTACTAATGGTAGGGGTTTTTGGATTGATCCACGGTTTTGGACTTTCCACGCGTTTGCAGTCTTTTGACATTGGAAAAGAGCAAATACTGACCAAAATTCTGTGTTTCAATTTAGGCGTGGAAGTAGGGCAAGTGTTGGCGCTGATCCCCATCGTGTTTATTATCACCTATGCACGCGGAAAGCAGCGGTTTCCAGCATTTTATCAGGCAGTCAATTGGTACTTGGTCTTAGCAGGAGTAGGTCTGTTCATTTACCAACTTTATGGATTTCTAAGCGGATGAAGCAATAAGATGACATTTCTTATTTACGATCTGCAATTACCAAATCCTAGACCTTTTGCTATTAAACAATTCAGTCGGGTGTGCTTTTTTCTTTTGTTAGTCTTGCAAGCTGCACTTACTTCCTGTGTTAGTAAAAGACCAGAAAAGCCAGAATCTGAAAGGTCAATTTATCAAGCTGGAGTGATATCCACTAAAGAATACTCCGAAAATACATTCAGCTTTACCCAAGACCGGCAATCGCTATTTGTTACCAGAACAATAGGCTGGCAGTACCAATCAGGGTTGGTTTTTCAGCGGCAAGCCGGCAATTTCGTTTTAAGTGAATCACCCGCAATATTGGATAGCATCTACAACGGAGCGATTTCTCCATCCGGAAATCAAATAATTTTCTCTATTAGGAGTGATCAAAAAGAAGAAATATTCCTTACGTTGAGAAAAGATGGAAGCTGGAGCGATCCGACTAATCTTTCGATGCATTCTGGTATTTATGGTGGATACTTTTTTTGGGTTAATGAAAACGAGCTGTACCTCTATTCCCCTGAAGAAAATGGGAATCTCATCGGGGCGTCGCTCACAGAAGGCAGGCTTTCCATCTCCAATCACCTGAAGGAACTCAATACAGTACATGGCACGGAGTTTAGCCCATATCTGGATGATGAAAAGCAGTTCATCATTTTCACCAGATACTTGGAAGGAGACACCACACAGCAAGGGTTTTTTGTGAGCTTTTGGATAGATACCGCTCTCCAAAAGGTGTGGACGGAACCACAGAAAATTCAGATTTTACCCTACGGCTGGAATGCCCTGGTCAATAAAAAAGACCAGCTTTTCTTATACACCAATGGAGAAGACATTGAAGCCATACCGCTCGGTCGGTTTTTCCAAGAATTAGACTCCATAAAGGAGGGGCTAGGTCTGGAAAAATAAAAAGTGGGAAATTTTGGTTTGATCAAATTAGGATTCATTGATGTAGTATTGCTACCATCCAGCAAAAAGTCAATTGAATCCGCCGCGCTATTCCTTTTATTGCATCCAGATTTCTTTATCAGATCTTTACACCTTTGACTAAACAGCCCATTGATATGAAAAAGCTATCCTTCTTCCTAATCGCCTCCCTTCTATTTTTCGCCCTTAAAGCGCAGGAAGAGGAGAAGACTTATAGTGGAAAATTTGAAGCAATTGACCAGTTGCTTATTGCCCCCAATAGCTACCGCACTGCCTCTGGAGCTCCCGGTGTAGACTATTGGCAACAGAGAGCAGACTACAAGATCAAAGCAGCTATTGATGAAAATTCCAATCTGCTTGAGGGAGAGGAAACCATTACCTACCACAACAACTCACCAGACAAGCTATCTTTCCTCTGGCTCAACCTTGAACAAAATGTAAACAGAAAAGGAAACGAGGATTTCGGTGATGTGATGGGTGGAGTTCGGGATTCTATCTCTTCTATGCAGATGCAATACCTCGTCCGAGCCATTGATTTTCCGGCAGGAACAGATATTCTGTGGGTCAGAGATAGCAAAGGTCAAGACTTGCCTTACACTGTAAATAACACATTGATGCGTGTGAATTTGCCATCTGCACTCAAGACTGGCGACAACATCACGTTCTCTATCAAGTGGAAAAATTACATCACAGATAGAAGTAAGTTCTTGCTCTCACGAGAGGGTTACGAATATTTCCCCGAAGACGACAACAAAGTATTTCTATTAGGGCACTGGTTTCCGAGAATGGCAGTCTATAGCGATACAGAGGGCTGGCAGAATAAGCAATTTCGAAGGTTGGGCGAGTTTGCCCTTGAGTTTGGAGACTATGAGGTAGAATTGACGGTACCTGCAGATCACGTGGTAGCAGGAACAGGCAAGTTACTCAATGAGAAAGAAGTGCTCACAAAGACGCAACAGGATCGTTTAGACAAGGCACGCAACTCTTTTGATGAGGTGCTAATGATCATTACTCCCGAGGAAGCAAAAGAAAATGAGTCCACTAAAGCCTCTGGCACAAAGACCTGGAAGTACCGAGCCGAGAACGTTCGAGACGTAGCTTTTGCTACCTCCAGAAAGTTCATCTGGGACGCACAAGCAATTAAGCTACCTACCAATACTGTCCTTGGAATGTCATTTTATCCTAACGAAGGAATGCCCGTGTGGTCTGAGGAATCAACCAACGCCATCAAGCAAGCAATTGAGGTATACTCGGAAGCTACTTTTGACTATCCCTATCCGGTGTGTATCTCTGTAAATACCTCCAACATAGGAATGGAATTTCCCATGATCTCTTTTAACGGAGGTCGTCCGGTGGATGGGCAAATAAGTGAGCAAGCCAGAAGGGGAATGACGAGCACCATCGTACATGAGGTAGGCCACAATTGGTTCCCAATGATTGTGAGTTCGGATGAGCGAAAGTGGATGTGGATGGACGAGGGAGTAAATACATTCCTGCACCAGCGCACACTGGCAGAGCGCTACCCTGAATGGAAGAGTACACGACCTAAAGACATTGTCCCATTCATGATGGGAGACCAAAATACCCTGAGACCTATCATGACCAATTCAGACAATGACCTCCTATTCCAAATGGGAGCCAACTTTTACCAGAAACCCACAGTAGGCTTTCAGATGCTGAGAGAGACAATAGTGGGCAAAGAGTTGTTCGACGCTGCTTTTAAGGAATATGCAAATCGCTGGAAATACAAGCACCCTACCCCATCAGATTTATTCAGGACGCTAGAGGATGGGACCGCTGTAGACCTGGACTGGTTTTTCCGTGGTTGGTACTACACCACAGAAGTGATTGATATTGAGCTGTCGGACGTGAAGTGGTTTCAAATGAAGGAGGAAGAAGCCGAGGTAGAACGCACCAAGCTGAAAGGAAAGTCTTCTAAAATTAAAGGCTCTGGTCAGCAGGAGGCAAGCCAAGGTTTTGAAGATGGACCGCAGGAATTTACCGTGCTTGAAACACCTGCACGAAGCTACGGCCAGTTTTTGAGTAGGCTGGATGAGCAAGAAGTGAAGGCGCAATTAAGCGGAAAGAACATCTATGAGCTCACCTTGAAAAACAAAGGAGGCTTGGTGATGCCGGTTTTAATTCAATGGAACTATACCGATGGAACCACAGAAATGCAGCAACTTCCTGCTGAAATATGGAGGCTGAACGAATTGCAAGTCACCAAAACTTTTCTAAAGGACAAAGAGGTGTCAAGTGTTGTCATAGATCCAGAGCAAGCACTTGCCGATATCAACCTGGAAAATAATGTCTTTCCTCCTGTAGAAACCGAAGATAAATTCGAGAAAATGAAAGGAGGGAACTAAAAAATCAGCCCTCACACACCTTTATCAACCACTAAGTACTTCTTTAAAAGCAATCAGGTTTGCAGCAATTGAGAAGTTTACTTCAAGAAAGGGAGATTAATTTTTGTCACAAATGCAACCTAATTGCCACAAATGGGGGTAAAAACCGTACGAGAAAGGCTTAAATCCAAAGAACTAATTCAAACCAATTAGAGTATGAAAGGAACCATATTTATTATCTCATTAATCCTATCAATAAGCATGTTAAAAGCCCAAGATATCGAAGGCGACTGGAGCGGGAAGCTGAACGCAGGAGGACAAGAAATCCCGCTTATTTTTCATTTTTCGGGAGCAGACGATGCCCTCACCGCCACCATGGATAGCCCATCTCAAGGGGCATCCGGTCTACCAGTGGAGGATGTCAGCTATGAAAATGACGAATTAACCTTGTCATTGATGCAGGGACAAATTGTATACACTGCAAAAGTCTCAGGCGAGCAGATGGAAGGAACCTTTAAGCAAGGAGGTGCCGAACTGCCGTTGGTCCTCTCGAAAGGCGAATTGGAAAAGCCTGGTGACCCGACACTACCAAGCACTGATGAACAACTCGCATCACTAGCTGCGAAAGAAATTGGCGACTACAAGTACTCCGTCGCAGACTACTTTGCCAAGCCAGCCTCCTCCTCATTTCAGCTATCTCCCAAAGGAAGCTACATGAGCTATCGGGAGAAAGATGAGAATCTTAAAAATCATGTCTACGTCAAAAACATCGAAAGCAATGAAGTAAAGCGCGTAATTACAGAAGGAGAGGAATTGATACGAGGTTACGGATGGGCCAATGACAATCGACTGATATACATCATGGACAAGGGTGGAAACGAGGACTACCACCTTTTCGCAGTGGACGTTGACGGCTCTAATCAAAAAGAATTAACCCCTTACGACGGTGTGAAAGTGAATATCCTGGCATTTCTAAAAGAGGATAAAGACCACATGATCATCTCTATGAATAAAAATAATCCTCAAGTATTCGATCCGTACAAAATCAATATTGTCTCAGGAGAAATAGAGCAGTTGTATGAAAATACGGATCTCACAAATCCAATCACGGGTTATGAATTTGATAAAGACGGGAATTTACGTGGTTTTACCAGACTAAAAGACGGCATTAATTCGGAGATCTACTATGCTAAAGAACCTGGAGATTACCAGCTCCTTAAAACAACAAAATGGGACGACACATTTTCTATTCTCAGCTTCAATTATGCCTCTGAAAATCCGCACGACGCATATGTCGTATCCAACCTGGAGACGGATAAATCCAGGATCTACATGTATGACATGGCGAAGGACGAAGTAATTGAAGAGTTGTTTTCAAATGAGGATTTTGATGTTTCTGGCATGAACATCTCTCGCAACCGGGATTGGGAACTGGATTATTTCAGCTATGAAGGTGAAAAGTATGAGATTGTTCCGGTAAGCAAATACTACAAGAAGCTCCACAAAAAGCTAAGTAAAGAATTTCCCAACTACGATTTTTATCTCAGCGACTATACAGATGATGAAAGTCAATACTTGATTTATGTGACCAGCGACAAGCTTTACGGCCGATACTACTCCTATGATGTTGCCAAGGATGAGATTAAGCTGCTGTTTGACTTGATGCCACAACTGAAAGAAGAAGACATGGCGGAGATGCGACCTATTTCCTTCATGAGTAGAGATGGAATTAAGCTGTATGGCTATATCACCCTTCCTAAGCAATCCAAAGAAGGAAAAAAGGTACCAGTGATTGTAAATCCGCACGGTGGTCCGCAGGGAGTACGTGACTCATGGGGTTTCAATCCGGAAGCTCAATTGTTTGCGAGTAGAGGCTATGCTACGCTCCACGTGAATTTTAGAATAAGCGGTGGATATGGCAAGGAGTTTTTCCGAAGCGGTTTCAAGCAAATTGGTCGTAAGGCTATGGACGATGTGGAAGATGGTCTCCAGTATGTAATCGATCAGGAATGGGTAGATGAAGACAAAGCAGCAATCTATGGCGGAAGTCACGGAGGTTATGCTGTCTTAAGAGGTCTAACCAAAACGCCAGATCTGTACGCCTGCGGTGTAGACTATGTCGGTGTTTCCAATTTATTTTCGTTTATGGAAACGATCCCTGCCTACTGGGCTCCCTATCTTCCAATTTTGAAAGCGGTATGGTATGATCCAGAGATCCCTGAGGAAAAGGAGATCATGGTTGAGGTATCTCCAGTAAATCACATTGATAAGATCAAAAAACCTCTTTTCGTGGTACAAGGAGCCAACGATCCTAGGGTGAATATTGACGAGAGCGATCAAATTGTGCAGGCGCTACGTGACAGAAACATGAATGTGCCATACATGGTAAAATATGATGAAGGTCACGGCTTTGGGAAAGAAGAAAACAGAATGGACCTATACAAAGCAATGATGGGCTTCTTTGCTATTCACCTGAAAGAAACAATTGATTTGGACCAAGGTTGAATTAATTGTGTAAATAAGCATTTTGAATGAATCGCTTCTTTCGTTTTTTGAAAATATATCTATTCACGTTGGTGATTTCAGTTACACTGGAAGTTGCGCTAAATGGATATGGATTCAGTTCTGAGGTGATTGTTCAAAAGCTCTTTTTCAGCCTGGTCTTTTCGGTGGTCTGGCTTTTGCTTGAACGTTTTAATATCATCAAAAGCAGGTTCTAGCATTGAAAAGCAAAAGATTGTGCCGCTGTGAGGGGTATTCATATCCTTCCGGCGGCATTTGCTTTTTTAGCAGGGCAGTGCAAATTGATAAAGCCCCAAAATTACCGCTCTAGCAATACCACTTTAGCAAGGTGTAACTATCCCACATCTGTGAAGTGCTGCTCCACAATCCGGGCTCGATTGTCCTGAATAAATTGAAGTAAAGTCAGCTGTGCCGGAGTTAATTCCTTTCCCTGATTGTATATCAGGTTCCATTTAGTACGCACTGGAAGATCTTTCATCGTGTGGATCTTAATGCCCCCCAATGTAAGCAGGTTCCGAATGCCGATGATCGGCAGGATTGAGAAACCAATACCTGCATTTACCGCCTGTTTTACCGCCTCATTTGAAACCAGTTCCATCGACTTTTTAACCTTGATTTGGTGGGTTTTCAGGAAGCTCTCCATGGCATTCCGAGTTGCAGACCCTTCCTCACGAAATAGTAATGTGGTTTTTTCCAGGTCCTGAGGTTTTTTTGGCTGGAATGGGTGACTCGCACTGCTCACGAGATACAATTCATTGTCCATAAGCTCTAGTGAATGCACATTGAGCCCTTTGGGAAGCACAGAAACCAAAGAAAAGTCAGAGTCATTCTTGATCATCCCTTCGATGACCTTGTTTTTGTTGGAGACATCCAGGGAAATTTCTACTCCTGGGTAGTTGTCCATAAAAGGCTTGAGGAAATAAGGCATCACGTACTTGCCGGTGGAGACTACCGAGATGCGTATGCGACCGGAAATAAGTCCTTTGTATTGATCTACCAGGTATTTTATCTCATCACCTTCCGCGAGTATCCGCTTGCTGCGCGCGACAATTTCACGTCCAAAATCTGTTATGTAAAGCTTTCTACCTACAATCTCTACCAGGGGTAGATCGAACTGCTCTTGCAGCTTTTTGAGCTGAATAGAGATGGCTGGCTGAGTAAGATACAGTTCTTCGGACGCCTTTGTAACACTCTGTAATTCAGCAACTTTAATAAGTATACGTAGCTGGTGAAAAGTATAATTCATAAATAATAATTAATGATTTACATGCACAATTTTAATATAAATTAATGAATTATTCAACACACTTTTGCGCCAATATGGAGCTACAAGCACTTCTGGAAAATATTACCAACCCAGCCTTACTCTTTTTCCTTTTGGGGATCATCGCAGTGCAGATCAAAAGCGATCTTCAGATACCTGAAAACAGCTCTAAGTTCATTTCGATCTATTTGCTCCTTTCTATAGGCTTTAAAGGAGGGCAAGAGCTTGCGCACAGCAGCATCGGTACCGAGATCATTGCAAGCATGGGTCTTGGTCTGTTTCTGGCCGGAGTGATCCCTTTGTTTTCATTTTTCATTCTGAAGAGAAGAATGAACATCGCTGACGCGGGGGCCATCGCGGCTTCCTACGGTTCGGTGAGTGCCGTCACCTTTGTGACCGCCACCTCTTTTTTAGAATTTGAAGCGATTACTTACAATGGACACATGATTGCCGTAATGGCGCTGATGGAAGCACCTGCAATCATCGTTGGCGTCATGCTCATCAACTACTTTAAGAAAAAACAAAACGATGCACCCGCATCAAATCTTTCAAAGATCTTTAGACATTCCATAACCAACGGGAGTGTATTACTCATTATCGGCAGCCTGATCATTGGCTTTTTGGCATCTGATGAACAAGCCGAGGGAATCAAGCCGTTTACTACAGACATTTTCAAAGGTTTCTTGGCAGTCTTTCTGCTAGATATGGGGCTTACTAGCGGAAGACAGCTTTCTTCAATGGTCAACAAAGGGGTATATCCATTTTTGTTTTCCACGATCATGCCGTTTGTGAATGGCCTTTTGGCATTATTCATCAGTATGCAAATCACGGAAGAGCCGGGTAATCAGCTGCTGTTTGCCATACTGGGAGCAGGTGCATCCTACATCGCTGTACCTGCGGCCCTCAAGCAGGCGGTACCAGAGGCAAACCCCAGTTTGTACTTGCCCATGGCACTAGGTATTACATTTCCAATCAATGTGATGATTGGGATTCCTTTCTACTATTCTATCATTCATAACTTTTTATAAATATGAAAAATCTCATAGCTGCAATCGGTCGAGGACTCATAATTGGAGGTGGATTTGGAACTGCAATCGGGCAGTTTATAGGTCAGTTTACCGAAGATCAGTGGTTCTGGATCACCAATATGATGATCATCGGTATAGTTTTAAGCACCTTTTTCACGGTAGGATTTTCCGTCTGGAGATCTGCTTCCAAAGCACAGGAGCAGAATCAAAATGAGGGGGTCACCGGAAATGCAGAAGACTTAATTCCAGTGAAGCAAAAAGTGTAGCCCGGGCCAGGTCATTTAACGCTACTTGGGAAATTGAACTACTAGCTAATACACTGCAAAACCTGCATTGCCTGGTTGATATGACGTTGGTTGTGAGTGACCAGAAAGCTTACAACATCCAGAGGATTTAGTTTAATTACTCTGGATATAGAGCTCACAAGGGTCCTCTGGCTCAAATCGTACCCCTGGAAGCCACGTAGCAGGACCAATAGTTCTTCCTGCTGATTCAAGTGCTTTGAAATAATTTTGGCAGGAGAATTCCGTAAAGTCGGCCGGTGCCTTGGGATTGTTTTACACCTCAGCGTCTTTTTGCGATCATCCACCATTCTGGTGAAGAGTCTACCCAGCAAGCTCAAAGAACTTGACGAATCTTTTGCCATACTTCTCGTTTTCAAATTCTTAGTCAGCAATGGGTGGTAGTGGTGCCCATATGTGATAAGGTGCTCAATGCATTGTGCAATGCTCCAGGCACCAGATTTTGGCGCTTGAAGCATTAATTCACTACCTAGGTTTTGGAGGTTTCTTAGGACGTCTTGCATTTGTAACTCTACCTGATCCTCAGGTGAATGTAGAAATTGATCGGTTCTACTTACCAGGCTCAAATCGCTTAGCTAAGATGAAAAGTGAAATCCCGAGAAGGCAAAGAACTGTTTCGATTAGGATCCACTGTGAACCAAAACTACCCAATGGCCCGTCTACAATAATGGTGATCAGCCGGCTTGCTGCATAAGATCCCCAGAAGAAAATGGTGAACTGCATGCCGAGTCTTCTGTCTCTTAACAGCAAGCAGACCATCAGCAAGGTGATGGTTACCCCCACCCCCCCGAAAATACCCCTGATTGAGCTGATTGCGTCATTATTCCTAAGTGAAACATCTACCAATCTCATGGTAGCAATCGGATCAATTAACGATGTGATGCTTACATATCCAACAGCTAGTGCGGAGAAGCCGATGAACCCTTTTTCCGCATTTTTGAATGTTCTTGTCATATTCATATTTCCGACATTTTTGATTGAGGAACAAAGGAGCAAATACGAAGCACAACAAATCTTGGCATTTACCAAGATTAAATAGCAATTGTATTTATCAGCTTGCTAAAATTGGTAGGGTCCATGCCTAGGTAATTGGCGATGTATTTATGAGGAACTAGCTGTAGGATGTGTGGACTTCTTTTCAATAGCGCCTTGAATTTTTCTTCAGAAGAGAAAGATTGCAGCTCTACCATGCGGTGAAGCAGCCCGCTAAAGGCCCTATACACCTGCTTATTGAAAAACAGCGCGACGTTGGGGAGTTGCTTGGAAATCTCTTCAAATTGGTGGTAAGAAGTTCTCAAGAACCTGGATGGCGTCAGTGACTCATAGAAAAAAGAGGATTTTTCCTGCAAAAGAAATGCGTCTGCAACTCCACCCAGCGAATAAGGGTAGGTGAAAACTAATACCGTCTCTTTCCCTGCGTGCATTGAATAGATCCGCTGTATTCCTTCCAGGACAAAGTAGAGGTACTTTTCATTTTCTCCAGCTCGGGAGATCATTTCCTTTCTTTTATTGCTGAAAGGTGACCAGATTCCCGAAAATGCACTGATTTCATCCTTAGTGAGGAACTGATTGGTGCCTAGCTCTCTATTTAAAATTTGTAGCTCGATGGTCATGTCTGCAAAGTGGGGCTTTTGTACAACAAGCGCAAAAGACGCTTAACACTTCAGTCTTTGAATCACACCTTGGGGCGAAGTAAAAATCCACTAGATTTGGAATAAAACATAGTGCGGATAAACGCAATTGTGTTTATTCGGATGTTATGTGGCACTACTGCATGGATTTTAGTTTGGTGCGTAACTCTAGGTAAACATCCAATGCTAACTCCTGGGTAGTTCCGTGATCCCATAGATCAACTTTTTCAGCATAGGAATCCATCATAGGAATAAACCAACCCCAAAGTTCATCTGTCCTACCCGTTAATCCAACCAACGACATAATCACAACGCCTAGATCCGAACAATAAACTCCTGTATCAAATCCCAGACGGTCTAACTCTCTGGTAAACTTCGTCCCTTGCAACTCTTTCTTGATCAGGAACAGAATCAAATCTTGACTGTCGGACAACTTGTAAAATGGCAGGTCAACTGCTTCGATGTTAGATTTCATCTCACTATTTTTGTAATTTTAACTAATCCTAAATATAGTATAAATAATACATAAT
>JBCCLV010000104.1:0-13215 GCA_039026695.1 Bacteroidota bacterium | reverse complement strand
GCGGAAGTGTGGAATGCGCTTTTTTGGATCATTCTTCTATTTGCTTCGATGAATGCTACAGCAAAGAGTTTTGTTCAAGAAGAGCATCGGCAACACTACTATTACTTTCTCTGTAAACCCACTGATATTATCTCAGCTAAGCTTCTTTATTCTTTTATCAGCGTTTTGGTTATTGCAGTAGTCGCTTTGCTCATTTACATCATCTTATTTGGAACGCCAGTGCTTGATTTTGATCTATACTTGATAAACTTGGTGCTAGGGTGCACAGGCTTGAGTGCTGCTTTTACTATGGTATCATCTATCGTATTCAAAACGAGCAATAAGTCCTTGCTTATGGCAGTATTAGGATTCCCTATAATCATCCCTGTTCTGTTGCTTTCGGTCAGTAATGCCAATGGTTTAATGGAGGGATTTGTGTGGATTCAGATCAGAGGAAATGTACTTTCCTTACTATCGGTTGATGTGATTATCATTGCGCTCACATATATACTATTCCCTTATACCTGGAGATCGTGATGGGATATTTAATGAGAACTGAATGGTGGAAGTGGCTGTGTATAGGGTTGCTTTTTTACACCCTTGTAGGAGGACTACTATTACCAGTGCCAAGGCTTCCGATTCTAAACGAGACAATTCGGGTTTTGCATTTTCATGTACCCATGTGGTTTGGGATGATATTGCTTTTTTTGGGTTCGGTGATATATGCCATCAAATATTTAAGAAACCCCTCTGCTTTGCTGGATACCTACAGTGCACAACTGGCAAATGCAGGCTTATTACTAGGTATTCTCGGAATCTTATCAGGGATGATTTGGGCCAGAAGTACTTGGGGGGCTTATTGGGTAAATGATGCTAAGCTAAACGGTTCTGCTATCTCGCTACTCATATATCTGGCTTATTTCGTGCTAAGAAATTCATTTTCAGATCGGGAGTCCAGGAATAAGATATCTGCGGTCTACAATATTCTCGCGTTTGCTATGGCGGTACCGCTCATTTTCATTCTACCGCGGCTTACAGATAGTCTGCATCCCGGCAATGGTGGAAACCCGGGATTCAATGCATATGATATGAACAATGATTTACGTAAAGTTTTCTACTTCGCTGTAGTAGGCTGGACGCTACTAGGCTACTGGGTAGCAACAATTTCTTCAAGAATATCCTTCGTACAGCAATCAGAAGAAGATGCGTAAAATATTAGCACTTGTATTCTTGACTTTTTTACATCTGGTTGCTGGTGCGCAAGTACAAATGGCGGATGATTTTCGGGGGGAAGGTAAGATTTATATCGTCTTGGCTATTTTTCTACTAATACTCGCCGGTTTTTTCTGGTATTTGTTCAAACTTGATCGAAGAACGAAACGTTTAGAAAACGACTCAAGGGAGAAGGATAAATGAAGAAGAAGCACATTGCTGCCATCGTAGTTATAGCCATTGCGATTTCAATCATTATTTCCATGGCGGGAGATGCGAGTACGTACGTGACTTTTCAAGAAGCAAGGACGCTTTCGGATCAAGGTTACAATAAGAGCATTCACGTGGTTGGGTCGTTGCCAAAGACCATGAGAGGAGAGATCGTAGGTATCAGAGAAAGTCCCGACAAGCTGTCTTTTCGGTTTGATATGATCGATGAAAATGGATTTAGGCAGGAAGTACTGTATGCAAACCCAGTGCCAGCGGATTTCACAAAATCCGAGCAGGTCGTCATTATCGGGGCATACAATGGAAAGTACTTTATTGCCGAGGAGATTCTCCTTAAATGTCCTTCAAAATATGAGGAGGAGCCCTCTTTTAGCTCAAGCACTGGTAGTTTATAAAATTTTATTTGGTAGGAATGATTGCAGAATTTGAAGGTCAGCTAGGCCACTTTTTTGTCATCGTTGCTTTTATCACAGGGGCGCTAGCTGCGTATGCCTACTTTAAAGGACGGAATCAAGACCTTGGATGGACAAATTTTGGGACCAAAGTATTCTACGTTCATTCAATAGCGGTAGTCGGGATTATTGCCGTCTTATTTTACCTTATTTCCTCACACCGCTTTGAGTATCACTATGTTTTTAGCCATAGTTCCAAAATACTTCCCTCGTACTACCAAATCTCCTGCTTCTGGGAAGGCCAAGAGGGATCTTTTCTTCTATGGATGTTTTGGAATGCGGTTTTGGGAATAATTCTGATCCGCACCAATAAATATTGGAGAGCCCCAGTGATGTTAATCATGTCCATCACGCAGGTGTTCCTTGCTTCGATGATTCTTGGCGTGGTGATTTTCGATTTTAAAATTGGAAGTTCGCCTTTCATGCTCCTTCGAGATGTAATAGACGCCCCTATTTTCAAAACCAATCCAAATTTTGTTCCCGAGGATGGTAATGGCCTCAATCCACTACTACAGAATTACTGGATGGTTATCCACCCTCCAACGCTGTTTCTGGGATTTGCTACTACTGTCATCCCCTTTGCCTACTGTATTGGTGGGCTTATGTTGGGTAAAAACAAAGAGTGGATCAGACCTGCTTTGCCGTGGGCACAATTTTCAGCAATGATCTTGGGGGTAGGTATTTTGATGGGCGCTTATTGGGCGTACGAAACGCTCAATTTTGGTGGCTATTGGAATTGGGATCCAGTAGAAAATGCAATTTACGTCCCTTGGCTGGTTCTCGTAGCTGCTATTCACGTGATGATCGCCTACAAGAAAAGTGGTGTAGCACTTAAGCTATCTCTTATTCTGGTGGTAGCCTCTTTTATTCTGGTGCTCTATGCTACTTTTTTGACTCGAAGTGGAATTTTGGGAAATTCCTCAGTCCACTCCTTCACTGACTTGGGATTATCTGGTCAATTACTGCTCTATCTACTTGCCTTTGTGGCACTATCCATATTTCTAATAGCAAAACGCTGGAAAGCTCTGCCGGTGGAAAGTAAAGAGGTTTCTACTTATTCCAGAGAGTTTTGGATTTTCATGGGAGCGGCCGTATTAAGCCTAATGGCCTTTCAAGTTTTGGCCGGTACTTCAATTCCAGTCTACAACAGCGTAGCAGAGAGTTTAGGTTTTGAGCTAAATATGGCACCTGCAACAGACACCTACACTGCCTATTCACTACCTCAACTTTTACTCGCCATTTTTCTGGCAATCTTCTCAGGGACAGGTCAATTTTTTTGGTGGAAGAAAATGGACCTCAAAAGACTAAAGTCCGAACTAATGATTCCGTTTTTGATCTCTGTTGTGATATCCGGGGCGATCATAGTACTAGGGAAAGTTACCAACGGCTATTACGCTGTTTTACTAATAGCTTGTAACTACTCAATATGCGCAAATGCTAAAATATTTTTTACCATAGCCAAATCTAAGCTTAGGCTGACAGGTGGTGCGATCACGCATATTGGTGTAGCGCTGATGCTTGTAGGTATTCTTTTTTCATCAGGATACGAGACCATACTTTCCAAGAATTACACATCCATGGTGTGGAGCAAAGATTTTCCTGAAGAAATGAATACGGATAACCTGCTTCTGTTCATCAACGAACCGCGTACCATGGGAGAGTATGCAATGATATATAAGGGTATGCATCAATGGACGCGAGAGAAGTCTTATGTCGATGCGTACACGCTAAAGTCCACTGGATATCCCTTGAAGGTGGTTGAGGAGCCTACGGGAGATACACTGACTTTAATCAATCCTGAAAACTTCTATTTTGAAATAGAATACATTGAACCAGGCAATAATACCTTCACCCTTTATCCCAGGGTACAGCTCAATGAAGAGATGGGTGGACTGCTCCCTTCTCCGGCCTTAAAAAGATACCTCAATGCTGATATCTACACACATATTACAGGGTTTCCCAATTTGGAAGAAGAACCGACCTGGAGTGAAGCTGAGCAAGTAAAGGTCAATATTGGAGATCAATTTTTTGTAAATGATTATATAGCTACCCTAGAGCGCATGGTGCCGGTGAATTCGATTGCTGGAGAGCCGATTGACGAAAGCGATGTTGCTGTAAAAGCTGTGATCAAAGTGCAAGGGGAATACAAAGACTATCTGGTAGAGCCCATTTTCGTAATTCGAAACCGTGAGTTTGTGGGGAGGGTAGATGAAGTTGTCAACGACTTAGCTTTCAAGATTTCAATACAAAACATCATACCGCAGGAAAATGCAGTGGAGTTGAGCTTCCAGACTACTCAAAAAGACTGGATAATACTCGAAGCGGTCAAGAAGCCAATGATAAACCTCCTTTGGATAGGCACGTTGCTCCTGGTACTTGGTTTCTGTGTGGCAATCCGAAGGCGCTACCTTGAGTTTATGCGCTTAAGAGATAAAGGAGCCGAAGCGTAATATCTCTTCTAGAAACCTCGTATTCTGCTACACTGCTTGACTAAGAAGATTGCATGATGGTAGAAGCCATAACTTTGTGAGTATGAGTACGGTCGCAATTATTGGGTACGGGAATGTTGGTTTTCATCTTGAGCGGCAACTCAATTCTCAACATAGGGTATCGGTCTTTGCTCGTGACCCTAAGGAATCGCACGTCAATTCGTTGAGTACTTTCAAAGCACCTTCTTACGATTTTGTGATAATCACTGTCACAGACGATCACATTGCGACCGTATCCAATTCATTTACTACAGAAAGTTCAATTGTATTACATACTTCTGGTGTCCGTCCATTAGATGATCTTTCTAATCATGAAAGAAAAGGTGTGCTTTACCCCTTGCAGACTTTTTCCAGAGATCATGAAGTTGATTTTGCCCACTTAAAAATTTTTATTGAAGGCACAGCTAAAGATTTACCAGAGATCCTAGCGTTGGCCAAGTCGCTGGGACCAAACGTGCAAGAACTCGAATCATTGCAACGTTCCAAGTTGCACCTGGCAGCAGTCTTTGCCTGCAACTTCAGCAATTACATGTATCACATAGCCGAAAAACTGCTTTCGGAGCTGAATTTGGAATTCAGCGATATCCAGTCATTGGTTGAAGCTACACTCGCTAAATCACTGAAATTGGGTCCTGGCAAGTCACAAACAGGTCCCGCAAAGCGAGGTGATGTAAGCACTCTTGCAAGACACGAGAAACTGATCGATGATGAGGAAATCAAGGAGCTGTACCAGATGATCTCTCGCAGCATACAGAAATGGCAGTGAGATTTTCCATTCGAGATGCAGCAAGTTTCCTGATTGCAAGTAGGGTTCCAAACCTGATCATCATTGGGATGACGCAAATTGCCACCGCTTATTTTTTGCTAGGCAATTCGATGCCTGAGATACTCAATCTACAGTTCGCCATTTTTTTACTAAGTACAGCCATGATTGCAGCAGGTGGCTACATTATAAATGACTACTTTGATCAAAAAATCGATTTGATCAATAGGCCCGATGAGGTTGTAGTAGGCACTAAATTCCGCAGACGTTTGGCCTTGTTTACACATACTTCGCTCACATTGGTTGGAATTATCCTTGGGTTGTTTATAGACCCGCTTGTAGCTGGCGTACACGTGTTTTCTGCAGGCGCATTGTGGACTTATAGCGGAATTTTAAAACGTCGCCTGCTCATAGGGACGCTGACTATTTCATTTTTGACCATGGTGACTTTACTGATTGTAATGGTCTACTATCATCAATTTAGCTTGTTGGTACTTGTTTACGCATTGTTTGGATGTGTTTCTGTCTTTATAAGGGAAAGTATCAAAGACATTGTTTCGCTAAAAGGAGAGCGTGTATTTGGAGTTAAGTCTGTACCAATAGTTTGGGGGTTTCGTGGGGCAAAAACGGTTATTTACATCGCTGGATTGATCGGTGTAGGCATGATTTCATTCTATCTCATTTCAATCAACAATTGGCATGTCCGCTATTTTTTTGCCGTTGTTTTGGTTACTGCGTGCTGGGTTTTTTACAAAGTAAAGGTTGCGGAAAGGATGCAGGATTTTATGGAGATCAGAAAGTGGATAGACACAATTATCGTCTCAGGAATCATAAGTATGGCGCTCGTATAGTCGGGAAAGTCTGCATTGCTTAAAGCGTTTGCGTTATTTTCTCTATCGTAAACCCTCCAACTTTCAATGCAATCACGCACCCAAGAATGATGGCATATAGTAACTTGATTGAAGTAGCAGCAATAAACCCAAGGAAAGAACCAAAGCCAGATTTAAATGCAGATCTTATCTGATTACCACCATACAGATCTCCAATGATCGCACCAATCAGTGGTCCTAAAATGACTCCAAAAGGTATCGGGAATATTACGCCGGCCAAAGTCCCAATCATACCGCCAATCATCCCTGCTTTAGTACCGCCAAACTTTTTTGTAGCAGCCACGGGCAAGATGTAATCCAGAACGATAATACCAAGACCCAGAATACCCCAGATTACAAATGCCCAAGTCCCCGATTGTGTACTCTCAGCGATGTAATGCGCAGAAATCAAAGCACCGAAAGACAGGAGAGGTCCTGGTAAGGGCGGAAGGATGGAAAAAACAATGCCTCCTGCAATCAACAGGATTGATAGGAGCACTAGAATTATCTCAATCATAAATCTTTAAAAATTGTCTGACTTAGTTCTTTCCATTCACTTCTAATAATGCTATAGATGACAGTATTGCGCCTTCTTCCACCGCGTGTGCTTCGGTGATTCCTCAATATGCCATCGTACTGAGCGCCAATTTTTTCCATGGCTCTACGGGAGCGAACATTAAGTTCATCAGTCCTTAATTCCAGTCTCTCAATGTCCATTATCTCAAATGCGTGTCTAAGCATTAAGAACTTCATTTGTTTATTAATTCCGGTTCCGATGTAGTCCTGTCCTAGCCACGTCCACCCTACTTCCACGCACTTTTCGTCCCAGTCAATGTGCCCGAAACTTGTAGATCCAATGACGCTACCACTACTATTTAAGAGTACTGCGTACGACATTTTATCTCCCTGCCGAGACTCTTTTAGTCGTCCATGCATCCATGTACTTAAATCGTTTGGATCTGAGAGATCTGACGTATACCACTTCCAGATATCTGAACCACTGCTGAGTTCGCGCATTTCTTCGATATGTTCAGCTTGTAATGGGAGTAGAGAAATGGTATCGTTTTTTAGCGGTAGATAGTACTTGTTGACTTGCGTAATCATAGGCACGGAAGAAGATTTCCGCTAAAATACGTCCTGATCTTTTGCAAAAGGGCAGAACTGGGTATGTGTAGCTATCTGTCTATTAAGCGCATAGGACTTTCTATTGAAGAATCACCTTCACGGCAGTATGCAATCGTATTACTTTTGCTGTGCAATGCGAGAAAACATTCAAAACTTGAAGATTGGTGTACTTGGTGGAGGTCAATTAGGAAGAATGATGCTGCAATCAGCTATCAATTACAACCTTGACATTGCGGTGCTAGACCCTGATCCTGACGCACCATGCGCGCACTTGGTTGAAAATTTTCAAGTCGGATCACTTACTGATTCAGACCTGGTATACCAGTGGGGAGTTGATTTTGATCTGATTACCATAGAGATAGAAAATGTAAGTGTGGATGCACTAAAGAGACTGCAACAGGATGGAGTAAAAGTTTACCCCCAGCCTGAGGTAATCGAGCTTATCCAAGATAAGCGTGTTCAAAAGACCTTCTACAAGGAGCATCACATTCCCACTGCACCTTTCGTCTTGACCGATAATGCCGCAGAGGTAAAGGAACAGATAGATGTGTTCCCTGCGGTGAATAAGCTAGGTAAAGAAGGTTACGATGGTCGTGGGGTACAGGTACTGCGCTCAGAATTGGATTTATCCAAAGCCTTTGAAAAGCCAAGTCTGCTTGAGGAATTAGTTGACTTTCAAAAAGAATTGAGCGTAATCGTGGCACGAAATCCGAAAGGAGAAATGCTATGCTTTCCTGTTGTAGAGCTTTCATACCATCCTGAGCAAAATCTAGTGGAGTTCCTTTTCGCACCAGCCCAAATTTCCGAAGAGATTGAAGATAGCGCTTACGATCTAGCTAAGGATGTCATTGAAAAGCTGGATATGATTGGGCTACTTGCGGTTGAGATGTTTTTGACCAAAGAAGGGGAGCTGCTAGTAAATGAAGTAGCACCTCGCACGCATAACTCAGGGCATCACACCATAGAGGGGAATCTTACCTCACAATTTGAACAGCATTTAAGGGCTATACTTGATCTGCCGCTCGGTGCTACTGACCTAAACTCACCCGCCGCGATGGTGAACCTACTTGGTGAAGAAGGATACAACGGAGAAGCAAATTATGAGGGATTAGCCGCGTGCATGCGTATGAAAGGAGTTTACATTCACCTTTACGGCAAAAAGCTGACCAAGCCATTTCGGAAGATGGGGCACATAACTATCACAGATCAAAATATTTCATCTTTAAAGGACAAAGCGAGAGAAGTAAAAGAGACGCTTAAGGTAAAAGCTTGAGATTTGATCATATTGAAATCATAAATTCGAATACAAGATGCAAGTAGGAATTATCATGGGTAGTAAGTCAGATTTACCAGTAATGCATAATGCAGCTGACGTACTCTCAGAACTAGGAGTTGGTTTTGAAATGACAATTGTCTCGGCACATCGTACCCCTCATCGCATGCTCGAATATGCGGAGCAGGCAAGAGAAAAAGGCTTGAAAGTGATCATTGCCGGGGCGGGCGGTGCAGCGCATCTCCCAGGAATGGTGGCCTCTTTGTGCACACTCCCTGTAATTGGTGTACCTATCAAATCAAGTAATTCCATTGACGGTTGGGATTCAGTACTTTCTATCCTACAAATGCCAGGGGGAATACCGGTAGCCACAGTCGCCTTAGACGGAGCTAAAAATGCTGGAATTCTTGCAGCGGAAATCATTGGCGCCTTTGATGAAAAAGTCGCTGAGAAACTGGCAGGATATAAGAACTCACTTCGAGATAAGGTTATGGACTCTGTAAAAGAGATCGAAGGGAAGTAGTTGACATCTGAGTGCCAGTCACTACTGATCGTAATTTTAGGTTTCAAGGCCTTCTACTGTTGGCTACTAGTAGCTCCTTTACTCCCGGCACCCACTCAAAAAGCACTTCAATTAATTTTTTCTTTGTTTAGTAACCTTTCCTGCCATCGTAGGTATCCCTTTTACAATTCGTCAAATGCACCTACTGGAAGATCATAGTCTGATGTTGAAAATCAGACAAGGGGATGTGGAAAAGCTTGATCTGCTGTATCGAAGATATAGCAGACGGCTGTTTGGGTTTTTCTTTAGAATGACCAATGAAGGTGCAACGAGCGAAGACCTAGTGCAGAATGTTTTCGTGCGCATTTTGAAGTACAAGCATACTTACAAAGATGATGGGGATTTTGAGGTATGGATATTTCAATTAGCCCGAAATGTTTTTAAGGACCATTACCGAAAAAACAAGCGATACGCATTTCGAGAAAGTATGGAGCCTTATGAGCAGAATTTAGGTGTGGTGAGCAATAAGCAGCAGGAGCTTGAAAGGCAAGAAGAGCTGGAAAATCTAAAAAATGCCTTGGATAAGCTAAGCGAAGAAAAAAGGGAGTTGATTACACTGGTACGATATGAAAAAATGAAGTACTCGGCAGTAGCTCAAATTTTTGGGGTGTCTGAAAGTGCCATTAAAGTGAGGGTGCACAGAATCATCAAGGAATTGAGAGCGTGCTATCTCGGCATGGATGCTGAAAGCGATTTAATGAGTAAAAGTTTAAAAAAAGAGTGATGACGGAGGAAGAAATAATAGCTCTTTGGCAAGAGCAAGTAGCTGGTGAGATTACCGATGAAGATCAGGAAAAGCTGAATCAAGCTTTGGAAGCGCACCCAGAATATGCTGTAGAGTTACAAAACCTGAAGAAGACTTGGAATCTTTTTCAGGAGATTGAAACTCCCGAGCCATCGCCTCGGATGGATGAGAAATTTGAGGATTTTTTATCTAGTCAACGTGCAAAGAGACCAGTGCCACCCCACTTTTGGGATGCCTTGATAGCAGCGATCCAGGGAGGATGGAGAGTTGGAATTTCGTCGCTTATTATAGGGGTGCTAGTTGGTTGGTGGTTTATTCCTGCTGAAAACGAGTCTTCTGATTTACAGTACCTAAGTGAGGAGGTAGCCGAGCTCAAAGAAATGATGATGCTTACGCTTATCCAGCAACCTCAGGCACAAGAAAGAATCAAAGCAGTGAATATGGCTGGTGAGTTGCCGAAGGCGGATATTGATGTGATCAATGCCTTGATCACTACACTCAATCAAGACAAAAATCTCAATGTAAGATTGGCCGCTCTGGAGTCATTAATTAAATACGATGAAAGCCCCAAGGTAAGATCAGCGCTTATTGATGCCCTGGAAATTCAAGAATCTCCGCTGATCCTTGTTGCCATAGCAGATGCGCTGGTACAGTTCCAGGAAAAGGGCTCTATAGAAGCGCTTGAAAAAAAGAGGGACGAGATTTCCAGCGGAATCTTGAAAGATAAGCTGGCCTCCACCATTCAAAAAATACGTCAGTCGTGACTTTGCTTTACAGCAGTCAGGCTTTAGTAAGATCAATTAAAATTCAATTAAAGGACATCATGAATAATTTTAAAATACTATTAATTGGCACCTTTTTGTTCTGTGCCGTCAGTTTAAACGCTCAAGAATTCAGTGAGCAGATCGCAGTACCACTTAGTAATCCTAAGGAGCCGGGTACTTTAAAGGTCAATCTTATCAAAGGAGACATCAAAATTTCTGCCTATAAAGGAAATGAGGTGATCATCAACGCAAGTTCCGGCGACTTTAGCAGTCGAGATGAATGTAGAGGATGTGAAAAATTTGACCAAAAAGACAAGAAGGTCAATACGACTGGTATGAAGAAGATATCCTCAAACCCCATAGAGCTAAGTGCTTCTGAAAACAACAACGTGGTGCAGATTAACTCCAACTCTTGGAGTACGCGCATTAATCTTGAAGTCAAGCTACCTCAGAATTTTGATCTCGAAGTTTCGGCTATACATGGAAGATTGGAAATTACAGGAGTCAATGGCACTCATGAGGTCTCTTCTACGAACGGTGACATTTTGATTACCGATCTGGGTGGTGCACTCATTTCCAATACGGTGAATGGAGATATCATTGCGACTTTTTCTTCAGTAGCTGCGGATCAGCCCATGTCTTTCGTGACTTTAAAAGGAGATCTCGATGTAACCTATCCGGCAAGCTTAAAAGCAACAGCTAAAATGCGCACCGAACGAGGAGAAATTTTTACGGATTTTGACATGAATGTTGATCGATCCAGGCCCGAAGTAAAAACGGAGGGCAATGAATACAAAGTGTCAGTAAATACCTGGGTATATGGGAGTATTGCAGGTGGTGGTCCTGAATATACCTTCAAAACGATGCAGGGAGATATTGTCTTGAGAAAGAAATAAAGTAAAATCCAATACGAGTATTTTGAAAGCCAGCTAATCTCTTTAGTTGGCTTTTTTGTTTAGAACAATTCGACAAAAAAGCTTTAGAAAACCAATTTTTGTTTGGTTAACCTACAATAGTGCAAGCTTTTTTATTATCAATTTTTGAAAAAACACACTTTTTAACGCTTTATAAAACTGAAATTTCAAAAAAAACAATCATAATTATGATAAATCAAAAAATTTGGCTTCTGCTTTAAAAAACTCATGATTTTTCGATGTTTTTCTGATTCTGCAAACATTTTTGCTGCTGGATTAAACTTTAATGTGAATTGATCCAATCGATCCTTCTTCTTTTTGAAAGAAAGATTACCTGAAAACCAAAAAAGAAATAGTTAATATGAATGTACTTGAAACAACCGAGCTACTCGCGACAAGTCAAGATTCTACCATGGTAGATTCTGCGATGGTTGAAGCGGCAGCACCTGTCATGGAGAGTCCAGCGGCAGTAGAACAGTCAGCGGAGATGTTGGCACAGATGGGAGACAATTTGCTCACCACCAACAATGTGTGGATGATGGTAGCCACAGCGCTGGTCTTTATCATGCACTTAGGATTTGCCGGGGTAGAAGCAGGATTTGGACAATCCAAAAACACAGTGAATATTCTATTCAAAAATACACTCACACCTATTTTAGGTATTCTTACATACGCCATTGTAGGGTTCAATCTTATGTATCCTGGATTTGATGTTCCTGGTTGGTTCGGCTTTGCTGGATTTGGCTTAGAGACATCAGGAACAGCAGACAATACTGTCGGCTACATGGATGCAGGAATGACCTACTGGACAGACTTTTTGTTCCAGGCCATGTTTGCAGCAACTGCGGCAACCATCGTGTCAGGTGCTGTTGCGGAGCGCATCAAGTTGACTGCCTATCTACTTTTCACATTGATTTTTGTGGGAATCGTTTATCCTATTATTGGAAGCTGGAAATGGGGTGGAGGCGCATTGGATGCAATGGGCTTCTACGATTTTGCAGGATCCACGCTTGTACACTCTGTAGGAGGATGGGGAGCGCTTGCTGGAATTATCATCTTGGGCCCAAGACTTGGAAAATATGTGGACGGGAAGGTTGTTGATAAGCCCGGCTCCAGCGTACCACTCGCAGTGATTGGTGTTTTCCTCCTGTGGTTAGGTTGGTTTGGGTTCAACGGAGGCTCAGTTCTTTCTGCCGACCCTGGCTTGGTTTCTTTTGTTTTAGTAACCACCTCTCTAGCTGCATGTGCTGGCGGACTGGCAGGTTTCGTGACCGGCTACATTGCCTTTAAAAGACTTGACCTTGGAATGGTACTCAATGGTATTCTTGCCGGACTAGTCGGGATCACTGCGGGCGCAGATGTAATTGAGCCAGGCAATGCAATACTGGTAGGTACGATCGCTGGTATCTTGGTGGTGCTTTCAGCCATCACACTTGATAAGCTCAAATTGGATGATGTAGTCGGTGCGGTGTCTGTCCACTTGACTTGCGGAATCTGGGGAACTTTAGCTGTAGGTATATTCTCCATCAATCCTGATCATTCATTTGGTGTACAGCTTAAGTCTGTGCTAATCATCGGTGTGACCGCATTTGTTGCTGCTGCGCTGATCTTTTTGATCTTGAAGTATACAATCGGAATTCGCGTATCTGAAGAGCATGAAAAAGAAGGACTTGATAGCCATGAGCACGGAATCAGAGGCTACACAATCACTACAGAATAAAAAATTTTCAAACAGTGCGCGCCACCTAACTGGTGGCGCGCAATAATCTCAATCTTTAATACAAACACAAATCAATCGAACTATGAAAAAAATGAATACCCAAATTTTATTGAAGTCTGC
>JBCCLV010000103.1:0-13579 GCA_039026695.1 Bacteroidota bacterium | reverse complement strand
TACAGACCAGCCTGTGTGATCATCTCCGTCCTGGTCGAACTTAAGCTGGGTATTCAACAAAGTTTCTTTCTGTTTCATATAGGGTTATTTTAATCTCATACTCTTCCTCTATACGATTTCGCAGCAGGTTATATATGACCGTAGCAATATTTTCAGCTGATGGGTTGAGATGTTTAAAATCTTCAGTATCTAAGTTTAAATTTTTATGATCAAAACGATCCAAGACAGATTCCTTTATGATATCACTTAGTTTTTTCATATCGTAAACGAAACCCGTCTCAGGGTTGATCTCACCGGTGACTTTAACGATCACCTCATAATTATGTCCATGCCAGTTGGGATTATTGCACTTACCAAAAACTTGCTCATTCTTTTTTGCATCCCATGCGGGGTTGTGCAGTTGGTGAGCTGCGTTAAAATGTTCTTTTCTAAAAACAGAAACAACTGGCATCTTTCGTGATTTGAGCCCTTATAACATGGGTTGTTAAAAAGATGTTTCTGCGTGCAGACAGATTTATTGCAAAATATTTGGCTGCATGGATAATTTCATCGATTGGAAATAAACCTGTCAGTCAATTAACAGCACCTTCCAGGCCGTATCAATCTCTCCTTCATTCAAGAGATCAGCTGCAAGTTTGTGTAGCTCTAACTGCGTATTTTCTTCATCGTCAAATGAGTCAAGAATAGCTCGTACTTCCGGTTCATTGGCGAAACTTAGCACTTCTTCATCTGTAGGTAAGGATTCTACATTGCCGAGCATCCCTAAATGATTCCCGGTAAGAACTGTGCTTATACGTATTCGGTCTGGTATCTGGTCTATTCCTATACCCATGGTTTTCAATGGTTTGGCTACTTCAAATATAGCATCTCCACTGGCTCTCACATACCAATCAGATCCCATTCTTCCCACTAAGTCCAGCTCCCTGGGATCAATCTTACCATTCTCTCCCATGATAGCGTCATCCAAATGCATTATAAGAATCTCGCAGATCACCAACTGGCCTGCTCCACCTTGCTCCCCCAGAGATTTGATCTCTTGTACACTACACTCAAAGGAAACTGGTGACTCAGCCACGCGAGGCGGTTTTACTTTCTCCGATGCTGCCTCAGTGAAGCCGGATTTAACAAACTCATTGGTACCACGCTCATACTCTGCACTGCTTAGTGACATCTGCTGTACCATATCGTAAGACACCACATTTACAACTGCTTCCTGGTGTTCAAGTACGTTTTCAAGCGTGTCTTTAAGGGTATTATCTCTGCCTCTTCTTGAGGGAGAAAAAATAAGTATAGGTGGATTTACGCTAAAAATATTGAAGAAACTGTAGGGACTCAAATTGACTCGACCCTCTTTGCTCACAGTACTTACAAAGCCAATGGGCCTTGGCACTACAGCACCCGTGAGAAAATGATAAAGCTCAGCTGTGGAAACGGCACTCGGGTCAATTTTCATGTAAAATCTCTTTCATTTATCACGCTATTTTTTTTTGAAATCTCGGATTTTACGGGCAGGGTTTCCAGCATAAATACCTGCATTCTCGATGTTTTTTGTAACCACCGCGCCTGCACCAATCACTACATGATCACAAATGCTCACAGGCAAAATCGTGGCATTAGAACCGATTGACACATGGTCACCCACCACGGTATTTTTCCACAAGGACTGATCTCCATCTGCCGGCGCCCCCTTGGCAAACGTATCGTTGATGAATACAACTCCATGACCAATAAAGCAATCCTGACCTATCTTGACCAACTCACAAATGAAAGAATGTGATTGGATCTTCGTTCTTTCGCCTATCCTTACTCCTTTTTGAATTTCTACAAATGGACCAACGAAGACCTCCTTTTCAAGCTCACATGCGTAAATATTTGATGGCATCATAATTTTAACAGATTGATGCGCAACCACGTCTTTTACTCCGGTCTCAATTAAATTCATGCGAAAAGGAATCGTTGCTGCAAGATGTCAAAAATTCTTTCAAAACATCATCTTACTGCCGTCTTTAAGATTTTCAACAAGCATAGAAGTAAATAGAAGTGAAAAGAAAGCCAGGAATGAAATTCATCTGTGACATGGTTATTTGTGTAGTTACATTTGTGTCTTAAGAAAGAAGAAGCTGTGGTTCTTCGCATGAAAGTTTCCTCATGCTTATGCAATGCGCGGCTATCAAAACAGAGTTTAGAGTAGATGCCTCCTTTCGTGAACGGCCTGTTTTTCGGCCTTATTTTCATTTTCATCTTGGGACCCGCCTTTTTCGCCTTGATCCAGTCTAGTCTTCAGCAAGGATTTAGGAAAGCCATCTTTTTAGCCATCGGTGTATCGGTAAGTGATACCATCTATGTGATGGTGGTATTATTTGGGCTAGCTGCACTGCTTGACGGAGAAGAATTTAGGTTTTGGGTAGCGCTGGGAGGGGTAGTGTTACTCATCGCTTACGCTATATACTCATGGCTTAAACAACCAAAAATTTTCAATGAGAAGGAGAAAAACCAGGATGGAAGCTACTTGAGAAACTTTATTAAGGGACTGCTCCTGAATGGGCTGAACCCGCTTGTAATTGTTTTTTGGGCTACCTGGATTAGTAACATAACTGTCAGATTTGAATATGATTTTGCAGCTCAAATGCAGTTCTTTCTTGGAATGCTTGCTATGATATTGGGTCTTGACATAGCAAAAGCTTTTATCGCACATCGTTTAAAGCATCTTATCACGATCAGATTCATCAAGCGAATGAACCGTGCAGTGGCAATCGTACTGATACTATTTTCCGGGCAACTGATCTACTACCTGATAGAGAACTACACTTAGTCACTGTACTGAAAGTCTAAGAACTACTTTGCGATTCGCTTTAAGACCTGATTGAAAACCCGATCGTTCGCTGTTCTTCACTGTGTTCTGCATGTAAAATAAGTATGGTGTGCGCACCCGGACTTAGATCTGAAAGCTCAAGTTTACCAAGCTGCATGCTTTTCTCATTTCCATCCACAAATATCTTGATGTCTAGTTCATAAGGATTGCTAACCGATACTTTCATTTCATGGGAAAAGGTAGGCTCTCCACTTTCTATGCCGATTGCATGCTCACTAAAATCAACTTGTATTTTATGAAGATTTTTACGTGGAGAATCTTCCAACTCGGGATTTACCGTAAGCAGCAAAATTGATAACAAGACTAACATAACCATACATTTTATTTACACCTAATACCCAAACGTGGGATACCTCAAATATTGCTCTCCACTCCAGAATGGCAAGCCTAAAATTTCACTAAGCCTTGAGGTCTTTTCGGGTAAGTCTGCGATAAATGAATGTGCTGAATAGTCCTATCCAGGCCAAAACGATCAGCCACTCGTACCAAAATATCTGATCATTGATCTCTTTCAAGATGTATTTAGGGAAAGGAACGTCGATCAGGTTACGAAAGGAATAAACCGGAAAAAACTTAACAAAGCCCGCAGTATATGGCTTGGCGAAAGGTGCATACTCCATAATCGTGGTAGCGATCGGCTCGAAAAAGATGCAATACAGAAAAATAAAAACTATCGCGAACCCTGCCTTACGAATCAGTAATGCAATGGCAAAAGCGAACATTGAAATTGCCACCAACTGAAGAAAGTAGGCCAGCAAAAATTCCAGTTTACTGAACACATACTTTAAATCGGTAACATGTGAGTAAAGGAACCCTGCTACTAAACCAGAGATAAACAATACCACCGTGCATATGCCCGACAAAAAGAGAATGATAGCCACCTTGGACAGTACAAATTCCTTCTTGCTCACCCCATCAATGATATTCTGCCGTAAAGTATTGTAGGACAACTCATTATTGACTGATACAATCACAATAAAAGCAATCAAAAGATTAACAAATGAAGCCAGCCAGGTTGAGTTTTGCCATATATCAGGAAAATCATAAATAGGTAGCAGCGTAGGATCAATTCCATCAAAATCAGCACCTTGGTTCTTGAGCCATTCCAGGAGAAAAATCCCGCCATTGGTGATGATCAATTGGGCCAAAAGGTAGAGGCCAAATAGTATCCAAAACACCCTGTAGTGCTTCAATTTCAACCATTCTAAAACAAATGCTCTAATCATCCTTAAGCGTTTTCTTTTAAGATTTTCAAAAATTCCTGCTCAAGCGACTTCTTTTTCGGAATCAAAGAAGTAAGCACCAAACCCTGCGAAAAGCAATACTGATTTAGTGATGCTGCTGAATCATCCTCCTTCAGATGTACAATACAGGCATCTCCAACAACATCCACTTTCTCTGCACCTCCAAAGTCTTCCAGCATTCTCTCCAAGGCTGCATGGTCTTCTGCGGTGATCTCCACGATATTGGTTTCCCCCAAAATATCTTCCACCGAACCTTCGTGTAGCTTTTCTCCTTTTCTTAAGACGCAAAAATGCGTACACACCTTTTGCACCTCGTCCAGGAGATGGCTCGCCATAATGATGGTTTTTCCCTGCGCTGCAATGTCTCGTATCAACTGCCGAACTTCAGCGATACCTTCCGGATCAAGCCCATTGGTGGGCTCATCTAACATGAGTACGGGCGGGTCTGCCAAAAGCGCCGCTGCAAGCGACAAACGCTGCTTCATCCCCAAGCTGTAGGTTTTAAACTTGTCGTCTTTTCTGTCAAAGAGATTGACCTGCTTGAGGATATTTTCTATTCCAGAGGGATCACACTTTTTGATGTGCGCTACGATTCGCAAGTTTTGAACAGCGGTTAAGTAGCTGTAAAAGCAAGGGGTCTCCAAAATGGCACCAATTTTCTTCCTTGCTTCAACATTCTCGAGCCCTTCAAACCACTGAAAAGAACCCGCCGTAGGGGCTACTACCTCCAAAATCATACCTAGTGTGGTGGTCTTACCACTTCCATTGGGTCCCAAAATGCCGTAAACCTGCCCCTTTTCTATGGTAAGATCTAGCGCATTGAGCGCTGTGAGCTTACCGTATTTTTTGGTAAGTCCACTGGTTTTTAAGACGGTCTTCATTTAAACCGATCAGTTACAGCACTCATCATATCACTACCACGGAAGCTCTGCATGAGTGCAGGAATCTTATGAAAAGGGATCTCACCCCGCATATAAAAAGTCATAAGGCTGGCATCCGCTAAAAATAATCCCACGTACTCCTTTCCTTTACCCAGCACGGTAATCGTTTGCTTTCCGTAAAGTCTAATGTATTCTTCGTAACCGATCTCCTCATACTCCTTTAGCCAGGACTTATAATCTCCACCTGCTACCGTTGCAGAGTCTAGATTGTAAATCAGAATTTTTTCAATGTCATTGACCAGCTCATTGTAATTGGGATCTCCGGATACATTGATCATGCGAAGCGTACTGGGGTAGAAACAGATCGGGTTTAACCAGGGATTTTCTCGGCGGGGCTCTGAAAATTCCTTGATGATTCGCTCTTGTGCATTTGCAACAGTCGTGAACAGAAGTAAAATGAGAAAGGGTAACACTCTCAAAATACACTTTCTGGACTTATAAAATTTGAGGTACTTGAGTTTAATCATAAAAGTTGGTTGAGCGAGAAAAGTAAAATAGGATCGACGCTTGCCTTAGCAAGCGTCGATCCTGATTTTGTAAATCTATAGCACTTACTTGCTTCTAGTCAATGGCTTGCTCGAGATTGTCCAGGTATTTAAGTTGGCTTACCCGCATCAAGCTGGCCAACTTGCTGATCTCTTTTAGATTGATCTCTCCAAAAAGACTTACCAAAGCAAACTGCTCTTTTCCACCCACTACAAGTACCAATTCTGAAATGGTGCCGTTTTTCTCTATGATGGAGATTTTCACATTTTCTTCGGCATCTTTTACCGTCATTAGTTCTTCAAAACCTGACTTTTCTACATCCTTTACCGCCTCCATGTATAGTTCTTTGGGCTTGGCTACTTTGTCGCTAGCAACCACCTTCATTCCTTTTAGCTTGCTGGTGATGTCGTAAAAAAGCTGCTCATCTTCCTTACTTCCTTCCAGCTCAGAAAAAAGTGAGAACATTTTACTGCTTACAGATACTTTAGTAAAGGTTTCATCATTTTCAAACCTGTCCATGTACTTACTCACTACCTGCTGCGAAAACAACGTAGTGGAAACAAAAACCACCGCTATGGCACTAATTATTCTATTCATTTTTTTTGTCGTTTAAAATTTAATCTTTCGAGGATCATTACTTCCTCTTTTTCCTAATACCCTGATGATCAATTGATCATCACACAGAAAACCCTCAGTTTGATTCATCAGGATCTTTCTTTAGTTTCTCATTTACCTTGTTGAACTTGGAAAGCTCCATTGCATGGGACTGACCCTCATTGAGCCCCCCTCCTATCATTAACAAAGCTTTTTTGGTGATCTGCAACGCCTTTTCCGGGTCCTCTTCTGCAAACGGATCTCTTTGCATCTTGCTGAAAACCAACACAGCTGCAAAAATTCCTATGATCACAGTGGCCGCTGCAGGAAGCCAACTTTGCAATCTGCTTGTTTTAGGGGCCAACTTCTGATCGGGAAGCTCTGCCTTCTGCTGCTTCGCTTTGGCTAGAAAACGAAAGTACAGGCCCTCCTGGCTGTTGTCAGATTTCTGCCAAAAATGATCCTTGATCAGTTTTTCCTCTTCCAGGTTGGTCTCCCCAGCCCAATATTTTTCTACTAGCTTATCCATTTGCAATCCCATAAGATTCAATTTTCTGCATTGCTTCTCTCACCTTTTTTCTCGCCCTGTGAATGGTGACTTTCACATCACTTTCCGTAAGGCTACAGGTAGCTGCTATCTCTTGGTAGCTCATGTCCTCCACTTCACGCAGGTGAAAAACCTCTCGTTGCTTTTCCGGTAGATCACTCAGCACTTGCTTCATCCAGACATTAAAGTCATTGGCAATTGCCTCATGCTCAACCGGATTGGTTTTCCACATACTTACCACGTTATCGTCCATATCCGCAAATCGGTCTTTACGGATCACTTCAATGGCACGATTCCTCACGATCCTGAATGCCCAGGCGTTGACTTTTTCTACTTTATTTAAATCTTGCCTGGCATTCCAAATTTTCACTAAGCAATCCTGCACTATGTCTTTTGCTGTCTCTGGCTCTCCGACAATCGAAAGTGCATATCTAAACATGCCGTCAGAAGCAGGAAGGATTTGCGTATTGTAGATTTTCTGTGACATCTGGCTAACTGACGCGCGAGTTGCTGGAAAGTTACACGTGTGGAATTTTTTACAGAGGATGTTTCAAAATCTTTGAATGGGGAATCAAGAAAAACTTCTCGTGCGCCACTTCGAAACTTTAATCATCAGCTAACATTTCTACTTTATCTGAAATTTCGAAATTAAGAGATCAACAAAGTTTTATCTAGTAAGATCAGGTAAGTACAAATCTTTCTATAGATTTACATTGAGCAAAAGACCAACCAAATGAAAAAACTACTTGCAGTGCTTATTCTAGGATTCATCTTCATTTCCTGCGGTGAAGATGTAACAGAAGAAATCAAAATAGAAGAAACAGAACTTCAAGATGGAGATGATCTTTTTTTGAGGAAGAGACCGGGTAGAGCTAAATAGGACACCTCTACTACTATTTTAGGGCTACTCCTAAAGCTTCTTTACGGTTGGATACTCCCAGCTTGTGATACAAATTTTTAAGATGAGTCTTTACCGTATTAATCGAAACGAAGAGCTCTTCTGCAATTTCGGAGTTGGTCTTTTGTGAGAAAATTTGCTTGAAAACATCGTACTCCCGCTCACTTAGCGGATTCACTAACTTTTGATTGAGTTCTTCTAATGATACCTCCAACGAACCCTCATATTTACCTATAAGTGTTTTAATCTGAATTTTTAATTCGTCAATCTCCTTTGAGTACACTGTCTGCTGAAGTCTGATCTTTTGACGTTGCAATGAAAAGATGACCAGCGCTACTGTGATTGCCACCGCTAGCCCGCAAATCAACAACACGTTGTTTCTCTTTTTTCTACTGAGCTCTTGATCTGCCACTTGATTTTGTAGTGCTAGCACTTGAATTTCCTTTTCTTTCTGTTTGGAAACAAATGCAAGCTCTAAGTCATGAATCTCGGAGAGCCTATTTGTTTTGTCGAGCGAATCCTTAAAGAAGATGTACTCTTTTAAGGAATTATATGCTCTGATTCTGTTCCCTGATTTTTCATGCATGATTGAGCGCAGTTCATAACATCTAACCAGATCTTCAAGTAATCCAAAGTCTTCGGCGATTTCAATAGACTCGGTTAAGTAGTCTTCCGCTTCAACCATTTGGTCAAGATTTACAAAACAATTAGAAAGCTGAATCATGATCCGCATTCTTATATACTCGTCATTTACACCTTCTGATAGTTCTAAAGCTCTCTCAAAATACTCCACAGCCTGATCGAATGATTTTGTCCCAGTCATCATACTTCCAAGGTTCAGATACTGCTTAATGACTTGCTTTGTCGCTCCGATACTCTGAAAAAAATCAACTGCTTTGTTAAAATCGCCGGTAGCTTCTGATGTCCGCCCCAACTTCATTTTGGCAAATGCCATATTGCTAATTCGCACTCCTTTTTGGTACGAGTCCTTTTCAGAAAGATAGGAGTAAGACTGCTCATAATAATCTAGCCCTTTTTGGAACTCCCCATTCTCAATGTGCAAAAATCCCAGCGTATTAAAGTCTGAAGATATATTAGTGGAGTCCCCAATTTCCAAGTCTATCTCGTATACCAATTCGATGTAATAGATGGCACTATCAAAAACACCTTTTCTTGTAAACGAGGTGGACATATTATACATAGCATTTGCATCATCCATTTTATCCTCAGTCATTTTAGCATAATTCAGGGCTTTTCTGCTACTCGCAATCGACTGATCAAATAATGACATACTAAAGTAAGTCTCCCCCTGAAGCGTATACGATTCAGAAAGACTCTCAGGACTAAAATTTGGCGTTTCTTCAGCTATCAGAATACTTTTTTGATAATATGAAAGAGCTTTCTGATAATTAAACAGCAAAAGGTGAAGGTCTGCTTTCAACCTCAATAGCTCGTAACTTGATGTATCTTCTACGATGGAATTCGCCATAACTAAGGCACTGTCGTAGTAACCTTCATCTAGCAGGGCATTGGCTTTTTCGTAAAGTGATTCCTGCGCACTAAGCCAGAAAGACGATCCAGAAAGGAAAGAAAGCACAAAAAACAGTCTCTTCATAGAATCTCTGTTGCCCTTCGAATTTAACTTTTGAATGCCTGGTGTGCAAACAGGTTAGGTAGACAAAAAAAGCCACCGAAAAAATTCGATGGCCCAGGCGATTGGCGGTAGTGATATTTCTCTACTTCATTTTGCCCTGCATTAAAACCTCCTTTGTGATAGCGGACGATTCCTTTTTACGGTTGCATCGAATGCTACGCTCACCTCATGGGTGCCGTAATTACCGATGATCAAACTATTGGTAGGGAGCTCAAAGGCATACCCAACCCTTAGATTTTCCCCTAAATGGAAATTCACAAAAAGTCCGTAGTGCTTTAGGTCCCGTACCGTAAGACCCGCCCAGATTACTTGGTCCAGAAAAGTGCTTACCGATACGTCCACGGAGATATCGCCATTTTCAACATACCTCAGCAATGAAGTGATCTTGTACTGCGTAAGCTGGCTTGCTTCATAGAAGTAGCCTACAGTCCCATAATAATGGCGCTTGTACCTTGTACTGTTCGAAACGCCATCGTCTACATTCAGCTCTCGTAATCTTGGCACAGATATTCCCGCGAAAAATACCGGATTCATGTACATGATTCCTGCCCCGAAGTTGGGCTCGGTATAATTATCCAGCCCTGTCATAAGCCGCTCATCGTCTATGTAGTCCAGGGTAAGTTTAGAAAGATCAAAGCCGTAATTGATCAATCCACCTTGTATGCCCATGGCTAGTTTCGCCTCCTCAAATTTGATGTTGTAAGAAGCCGTGATAGAGCCCTCCATGTTCCGATTCACTCCCAGCCGATCATCAATGAGCAATGCGCCAAGACCTATGCTACCATTTCTCAAGGATGACTGTACGGTCAAAGTATTGGTAACCGGTGCTCCTTCAATCCCTACCCAATTAAGCCTGGAGATGAGCGAAGCAGAAAATCGGTCGTATATACCTGCGTAGGCAGGATTGATCATCAGTTGATTGAACTGGTATTGGTTGTAAAGAGGATCTAACTGCCCATAAGCAACTCCTAGCAATAGCGCAAGCGTGATTGTTGTAAGTATCTTCTTCATGGCACTACCGCTTTAGAAATAAAAATCCTGAAGTCACTTTGGTCCTACCAGTCTTGATGGTGTAGAAGTAATTACCATCCGGTAGCTCCCCCGATATTCCCGAATTGGGCTCTCCAACAAAGACACGGTCTCGATTATTGTAGTCCTTAAGTGAAAAGACCTTATTGCCGTGCCGATCAAAGATCTCTACTCTGTTGTCTGGGTAGAGTTCTATGTTTTCAATTCTGAGGTAGTCGTGCTTACCATCCTGTAGCGGCGTGATGACATTGACCACCTTGAGAGGCGGAAGTGGCGCGTCCTCAGGTGTGAATGCGAGCGCAAAAAATGGCCCAAGTGCATTACCCTGACTACTGAAATAATTGACTTCATTTTCGGTGAATTCTTCAAACTTTCCCAGCGATTCAAAAAGACCATCCTCAGAGGTGGCCTGCGCCACTACAAGTCTCGGATCATCAGTAGTTTCTGCAGGCAGTGCGATTAACCCACCGGTATAAGATTCATCGGATTCTAAATTCCAATAGGCACTGGTAGCAAGCGTCTCTAAACTTCCGCCCAAAGCTTGCTCGGGAGCGTCTGCGTACACCCGCAATCCCAATGAAGGATTGGTGCCCGTCACATTTTTGAGAATGGCCGGAAGGTAATTGCCTGAAGCGCCAATGGGAAAGAAGAGGTCACCGGTACCAATGCGAAATACTCTGCCCTCAATATATGCATCCGCGCCAGCACCGGTGATGAGTACACCTTGTCCCAGGGTTAGCTTGGCCTCTTCTTTTATCTGCAAAATCCCTGAATTTAAGGATAGCTGACCGGTAATGGTCAGGTCGTCACTCAGGGTTTTTATTCCGTTTCTAATCACGAGATTATTGATCCTCTCGCCATTGTTCATGATTTCCTGGACTTCTGAGCTGCTGAAAACCAATTGCCCTCCCGCAGAATCGTAGGTGCCCACATTCATCCAGTTTCCGGTGAGGAAAATATCTCCCTGGTTTTTTAGCGATCCGGTATTCAGGAAGTCCATATCGATCCCGAAAGTGGTCCCTTGCGCCACGCTCACCGTTGCACCGCTGTTTACCATCTGAGCGGATGATACACAGTTGAATAGAAGTAATACTCCCAGTGAAAAATTTGACCGATTCATATCAAAAGATGATTACAGGCTGTACGTTGTTACTTATACTCACCTGCACCCACCTTTCCAGTACGCTATCGTAGATAAAGTGGATAGTTGCCCCTGCGGAAAGTAAGGTTACATTGTTTCCGCCATCCATCAAGAGGTTGTCGGTCGCTACCTCTCCCACCCCAGTAACCCTATTACGGAAAGTGATGTCGAAATTATTTGCATTGATAATAATTACCTCCTGACCGTCTACCCCAGGGTTTATTCTCCTGATCGTACGATTCACGTTAGTTGTGATCCGGACAACTTTTCTTATAGGTGTGACTAGCGTTGTGGATGTAGAACCGTTTACAGAAGGCGGGTTGTCTATCCTTCCATTAACTTCCAAATTCCCTACAATATCTAGTCTGGCACTGGGATCTACTGTTCCAATACCTATATTCCCATTATCTGGCCGTACAGTCATTCTCACTGCCCCGTTAAACAGCTTCCATTTATTCCCGTCGCTACCGTCAATGTAATGAAAGGCGAGAGCACCACCTCCCGCAGCATAACCGTAAAATGGCTGACCTCCTGAATTGGTATTCACATACATGCCACCAAAGCCAGAAGTATTTTGATTAAATAGAAAGTTAGCGGCACCAATTGAAGTACTTCCAGTACCAAATATGAACCTCCCAGCAGAATTTGCTGTCATGAGGTTTGTAACCCCAAGAGAACTCCCAGATCCAATTTTGAATTGGTTGTCCGAATCGTCAAGACCTATGGTGAAATTTCCACCACCTTGAGAGTCAAAATTAATGGCAGCATCCCCAGATCCGGTTTGATCCTGAATCGAAATTAGTGGAGCGGTGCTGCTAGCTGTGTTATTTTGTATTGTAAGCTTATTGCTTGGATTACTTGTGCCTATGCCCACATTTCCAGATTGGCTAATAGTCATTTTGATGTCATTGGCCCCTACATTTTCTGGATCGTTTGACTGAATAGCAAAATTCAACTCTTGAGCATTGCTTGTATTTAGTCGATTGAATATCGCCGCATTGAATCGTTGATTGGCATCTACTGCGTTTACTTTAAATCTGATACCGGCCTGGTACCCTTGCAAACCTGCATCATTATGAATGTCCAGAAATACACCTTCATTAGCATTGGCTGACGGTGCTGCTACCCCTTTAATTGAAAGGACATTGTCAGGGGTGGTGGTCCCAATGCCGACTCTCCCTGTTGTATAATTGAGGTTCCCACCACTTTGATTCCAAGGCGAACCTGCTCCGCTTAAATTCACCCATCCATCAAGTGTACCATCCACATTTCCTTGAAAAGCACTTCCATTGAATCGAATACCTCCTTGGGTGTTGAGACCTAAATTACCGATGATAATTCCCGTATTGGCATCAATTGCTGCACCACCCAGTGCATCATCTCTGATCTGAATGACGGGGGTATTGTCATTTGCTATTTTATTGATATCCAATGATCGGGCTCTAATCCTACCATCGTCCCGCACGGTCGCCACGTTAGTTCCTTCGTTTCTAAATTCTACTATGATGTCACCATCCGCGGTGTTTCCGTGATCAAACTGTGCCACTGAGCCACTACCTCCACTGAACGCTCTTAATGTAGGATTATTCGTTGAACTGGTACGGTCGAAGACAGCAGTGATCCCTGATCCACTGTTGGTAAGATCCAAAATATTTGCTCCAGTGTTGAAAGATTCAGTAGCTGGTAAGAAAAAGTCATCTGAATTATCCAAATCCCAATTTGAAACATCTATAAAAGATCCCCCGGTAAGGTTAATTCTGACTGGATCTGAGGAAAAACTAATGTCTTGATCGAGTGAAGAAAGATCTACTGTTTGCGCAGCTTCTCCATCAGACTCCAAAGACAGAGAAAGAACATTGGCTCCATTGAGTTGAAATTGATCGATTGTTTGGTCATCAGTACCGGTTCCGTCTTGCAAGGAACTTAATTGTACGGTTTGCGGGGCTTCACCATCGCCTTCCAGTGATAAACGAAGTTGGGTACCGCTTAATTCTAAAAGGTCTACAGTTTGATCATCCGTTCCGGTACCATCCTGAAGTGAGGCTAGACTTACTCCACTACCCCCTGAGATATTCAGGTTGCCACCGCTTACAGACAGATCCTGCTCATCGGTATTGGCTTCAAAGCCGTCCTGCAAGGAACTTAGTTGCACTGTCTGTGGTGCTTCGCCATC
>JBCCLV010000102.1:0-13632 GCA_039026695.1 Bacteroidota bacterium | reverse complement strand
TCCATGAATGAGGTATCTCCGGTAAAGATCTCTTTTAATGACATGATTATCAAAGCTGTAGCTGCTTCTTTGCGACAGCATCCAAATATCAATGTCACTTGGGGGGAAGATCATCTCATGAGGCATGATCATATTCACATTGGTGTCGCAGTTGCCATTCCTGATGGACTTATCGTGCCGGTAGTAAAATTTGCTGATAATAAGTCGCTATCTCATATCTCAGCAGAGGTTAAAGAGCTCGCGCAAAAAGCGAAGGATAAAAAGTTACAACCTGAGGAATTCTCTGGTAATACTTTCACAATTTCAAACCTTGGGATGTTTGGCATTGAGGAGTTTACAGCCATTGTAAACCCACCTGATGCATGCATCATGGCGGTGAGCGGAATAAAGGAAACAGTAATCGTGGAAAATGGCGAAATGAAGCCAGGAAACGTAATGAAGGTCACAATGTCCTGTGATCACCGGGCGGTAGATGGCGCAGTGGGTGCAGCATTCCTTTCTACTTTTAAGGGCTTGCTTGAAGATCCTGTTAGAATTTTGATCTAATTTTTAAAAAAATAACCATAGCCATTCTCCTTGCGGAGGATGGCTTTACTATTTCGCAGCAATGGAAAGGATAAAATCCACAACAGTTTTAGCTGTAAAGCACAACGGAAAAGTGGCCATCGGTGCAGATGGACAAGCTACGCTGGGCAATACGGTGGCCAAATCAAATGTTAAAAAAATCCGCAAGCTCAATGATGGAAAAATTGTGACTGGCTTTGCCGGATCCACGGCGGATGCTTTCACACTTTTAGATCGTTTTGACGAAAAGCTCAGCAATTACTCGGGTAATCTAAAGCGTGCCGCAGTAGAATTAGCAAAGGACTGGAGAACGGATAGGTACCTTAGACGACTGGAGGCAATGATGATCGTGGCGGACAAAAATGAGATCCTGGTGATCTCAGGGACAGGAGACGTGATTGAACCGGACAACGATTTACTCGCAATTGGCTCTGGCAGTGAGTATGCGCGTGCAGCTGCATTGGCACTTAAAAAGCATGCACCAAAGCTTTCTGCCGAAGAAATGGTGAAAGAAGGTCTGAGCATAGCTGCGGATATATGCATATATACTAATCATAACCTTGTGGTGGAGGTCCTCGACTAAGACCAGGTTGATCTGATTATTCTCCGCAACCTTGACAAACCCCAGCCGATGGAAATAGCACTTACAACACCTGCACTACTGTTTCCTGCGGTTTCCTTGCTTTTGCTGGCCTATACTAATCGTTTCTTAGCGATTGCTTCCTTGATAAGGCAGCTACATCATGGATATACAAAGGACGCTAAAAATGTAATTGAGGGTCAGTTGAAAAATCTCAGAAATCGTTTGTATCTGATCCGACTCATGCAACTTTTCGGTGTGCTCAGCCTATTTCTATGTGTCTTAGCAATGTTTTTGATCTATTTAGAGTCAAAATTCCTCGGAGAGATTTTCTTTGGAATTTCGCTGGTCTGTCTGCTAGTGTCGCTTTTTGTATCATTGAGAGAGATACAACTATCTACAAAAGCGCTTGACTTGGAATTAAGTGATATGGAGCTTGGTAGGGAGCTTAAGTTTTAGATCGTTTTGGTTACACGAAAGAGTGTCTCTTGCGGCGGTAGCCCGTGCCTTTCAATCACTTCTTGTGGAAGCTGTTTAGCAAAATCATCTGCATCTACTTCAAACCCAACACTGGAGAGTCTTTCTCCATAGTCTTTCCCATACATTCTCACATGATCACTCTGTCCAAATGCAATCTCTCTTTCCCTAGGATTTGTAATTGAAGGATCTTCATAGGTCTTTTCCTTAAGTGGGTAAAAGAACGGGATTTGTAAAATAGCCCAGCCTCCGGGCGTAAGTACCCTTTTGATCTCGCGTAAAGCCTGGATATCATCTGATACATGCTCTAGTACGTGATTGCAGAAGATGACATCTATAGAGTTGTCTTCCAGCGGGATATTATGAATATCCATTTTGATTTTGGCTAATGGTGATTCAATGTCAGCGGACAAGTAATCTAGGTTTTTCATCTCTTCGAATCGATCAATGAAGCACAGCTCAGGAGCTATATGCAGCATTTTTCTCTCAGCAGTAAAAAAGTCTGTTTTTTGTTGCAGATACATCCAGATGAGTCTGTGACGTTCCAGAGAAAGGCATTTTGGGCAGAGTGCGTTGCTTCTGGATTTAAGTCTTCCATACGGGAGGAATTTCCTGAACCTTGCATTGCAGACTGGGCAAACTACTCCCTTCCCAATATAAAAAACGGATATTACCCGGAGACCAATATGACTTACCTTTTGCAGATATTTTCTGGGAATCGTGCGGAGAATGAGCGAGATAAGAAAGTTCAAATGGAGCGACTTAATTGAGAGGGCAATTTATTTATTCGCCAACCCCTGGACAATTGGGCTGTAAAAATTCTCTTACTTTGACTTATGAGAGTGGTGATACTGATTCTTTTTTGCTTTTTCAGTTTGAGTTTGTGGGGACAAAAAAAGCCAAAGCCCATCGTAGACTATCTCCCTACGGAAAATTTGGAAGGAAAAAAGGATGCCAATAAGGCAACCAATCGACCAGATCGCAAACGAATTTCGCTCTTGTATGTAGGTTCTGCCGACAGAATTTTGTACGGAAATGCCTGCGCTACCGCGGAAACCCATAGAATGGGATTTGAGTACATTGTGGAACCGCAAAATGGAAGAGAAAGTAAATCGGCAGTTGGGAAGTTCTTGAACAATTTGTGGGTCAAGACTAAACTCACGTTCCGACGGTCTCCTTTTTGGAAAGTGAGTTTGAATAATCGAATTAAAAAGTGCCGAAGACAAACTGGTGATTTTGTTGGATGAATTGAATAGTCAGTTGCACTGGACTGGAGTATTCCCTTTCCATCCTCGGGAGGTAGCTTTTTCAAACTCGATGCATGCTTTATTTTTCAGACCTAGGGCTATATAAGCCTTTGCAGTGGTTTCGTAGGCCGAGGTACTATCAGGCCAAATGTACTTATTCCATTCGCAAGCTTTTATAGACATATCAGGCTCTCCCATTCTCAAAAACATATCCGCTAAACCGCTATAAAGTTCGTAGTGTGATCTAGGAAGATGCTCTTGCTTAATTACTATTGGATAGGCTTCTCCATAAAATTTTTTGTAGCGTTTTACAGCCAATTTGTGAGCCAATTGAAAATTGGACATTGCTAGCTCGTAATCTTTCTTCTGATCCCGATATATTTCGGCAAGGGCGACAAGTGAACTTACATGTTCAAAATCTTCAATCAGAAAATTTTTATAAATCTTGATTGCATCATCCACCTTCCCAGATTTCTGATATGCAATCGCAAGATTTTTCTTCACGTAATTCCAAGGAAACTCTGGCTTAAGTTCAAATACAAGCTGATACAATGTAATTGCGGCATCATACTGTTCATTAGATAGCTTCTGATCGGCTTTCTGAATGATTTGATCTACCATGGTTTTTTTGAACTCTTTCATGTCCTTTTCCGCCAAATCAAAGAACTTGAACTTTGTCATCACGTCGAATGCAGCTAGGTAATTACCCTCATCAAACTGCTGCTTGGCCTGCTCAAACGTAGCTCTTCTTTCCATTAGCACTTTCTGGTGCTGATTATTGTCGTAGGATCTTTTGGCCCATACGGTTCCCATCACGATTGCAGCAATGAGAAAAGTAATTCCAAACGCATAGGCCGTTGCAATAATATTCTGTCGTTGGTCTATTCGGCCATAGGCTCTATTGGGTTGCCGGTAAGGCCTCCTTGGATAGCTGTAGTCGTGCCGCGGTGCAGTATTATGTGTGTGGGATTGTTGGGTAAACTGCTGGTATTTCAGTTTCAGGTCGAACCTAGCTTTTTCATATGGATCTGAAAGTACCTGATGAGCCTGATTGACCTCCTTGAATTTTTCTTCCATGTCGCTTTTCCCAGGATGCTTATCAGGATGGTACTTTACTGCAAGCCGCTTAAAGGCAGCTTTGATTTCTGCAGGAGATGCATCCTCCGAGAGACCTAGCACATGGTAGTAGTTAGTCATTAGGTATTTGGTGAATGAAGAACGACTTTTCTAAGTTAGTGATTGTCCTCTGCTGCCAAAATAAAACCCCAGAAAGCACAGGAGAAGTCCACCCAAGATAGATATGAAACTGTAAAGCGCGTACTCCAGGTAAAGTCCTGAACGAATTAATTGCAGCCCCTCATGGGAGAATGTGGAAAACGTAGTGAACCCTCCGCAGAAACCAACAACCAGTACCAATCCCATAGCGGAGGGCTGACGTGAAAAATAGGCCACTAAAAGGCCAATTAGTAAACTCCCCAAAAGGTTAATGAAGCAGGTAGCGTAATAGATCTTTTCATCCAAGTACTTCGCTAAGCCAACCGAAATAACGTATCGTAGAATTGAACCCGAAAAACCCCCAATTCCTACCAAGATCACTTCCTTCATCGTTCATGATTTTTTTTTACGAAAGCCAGAAGATCGGGAAAAAAAACCTTAAACTCATTTTCAAAAGCAGAATAATGCTTTTCAAGTTCTTCGGTGGCGATCTCCATATTTGATTCAAAACGCGTTCTGGCTGCCATGCCTTTTAAGGCCTTATCGATCCCATCGAGAAACTGGTAGTTATAAAGCCAGTTTGCAGCCTCCATATGCATCAGCATGCTATTTACGGCTTCCGGAATCTGTCCTTCATATTTTTTCATCATTGCATAGAAACCAATGGTGAAATCATACAAGTCTTCGTTGCAATACTGTTTCCACGCCTTTGCCAAAAAATGATCATAAAAAACATCTACAATCACGGGAGAGTAATGTCTAAAATTGGGCCTCAATCTTTTCTTGCTTTCAAATACGACAGGATGGTGGTCCGTGTAGTGGTCAATCGCCCTATGTACGCGAATGCCAGTTTGGATTTTAGCATCGTACTTATCAAGATGACGGCCTTTGACAAAATCACCGATAAAATTTCCTACCATGACTTGCTCATCCCCTATGCTTGTTAATAAGTGAGCCAAAAAATTCATATTCTTATCGGATTTTTATAATTTATTCACAGAGTTCAACTTTTAGCAGGGTCAGCAGTTCTGTATTTCTTATATATTAACAGCAACTTCGAAAAAATACTATCGCAGCGCTATTTCCAAATATTGTACGCTCGCATTTAAACATGCTTGTTCAGCTCGCCCGGATTGATGGTGTTGTGGTGCAGGAAGAAATTGACTTGATTAAGAAAATCGGGAAAGCTAATAGTATGTCCAATGAGGAGATTAGCGATGCGTTCGAAAATCCATCGGTTATAGAAGGACTCGATAATATTAACGATGATACCAGGTATGATTATTTGTATAACATCGTTCAGTTGATGAAAATCGACGGTAGAATTTACAAAGAAGAAATTCACTTCTGTGCCAAGATGGCGAGTAAGTTGGGGTACGATGAGGATGTATTGCGCGAGCTAATGCTGAAAATCTACAGCGATCCACATCTAACTACAGACAAGGCAACGCTTAAATCTCGAATTCAAACCTATTTGAAAAGGTGATTCATTCTGCATTGACGTTATTGTTTTTGACGTGTTTACCAGATCTTCAACAAATTGATGAGCAAGCTATTCGTAAAGTGCTAGCTGATCAGCAGGCAAGTTGGAATGCTGGCGATCTTGAAGGATTTATGGAAGGCTATTGGAAATCTGATGAACTGGTCTTCATTGGTTCAAAAGGAGTGACTTATGGATGGGTAAGCACCCTAGCAAACTACAAGAAGAGTTATCCCTACAAAGAGCGAATGGGTAAGCTCTCCTTCAATTTACTCCAGCTTGAGCCCTTGAGTGAAGATTTCTGGAGTGTGATAGGTCAGTGGAATTTGGAACGAAACAGTGACATACTCGATGGACATTTTTCTCTCCTTTTTCGTCGCCTGGGCAATGATTGGGTGATTGTACTAGACCACTCTAGCTGACTTTCCACCCTAAGAGGTCTTTCAGAAATTTGTCCTTCTTGATTTCTTATAGAGAATTATTTATCTTCTAATAAATATCTAAGTTGTGAGGGTTGCAGTAAATGAAGGACTGGCTCGCTATTCGGGGTTTTACTGGAAGGCCATGACAGACTAGATATTAACATTTTGCCGCTACGAAGGTTAGCATACTTTGTAGAGTAAAAGAGCTACTTTTTAGTATCAAAGCCAATTTTTTTCACCGCTAAAAACAAGGCTAGTTCATGGAATTTACCAATAAAGAACTGGAGAATTTCGCCCGCGGCACTGAGGTGTTCATGGCAATACTGGACCAAAAAGGCTTTTTCATAAAGGCAAACGTCCGCTGGGCGCAGAAATTTCATCTGCCTTCTTCCGAAGTAGTCGGTAGCTCCATTTATCAACTTATGCACGAGGATTCTGAAAGGGACCTGAAAGCACTTATGAAGGAAGTTAAGGCGAAAGGTCAAATCCGACAGGAAGTGCTTACAATGGTAGACCAATCCATGGTGACCTTCGCTTTCCAGATAGATCTCACCTACGTGGAGGGAGTTATTTATATGGTTGGATTTGATGTGACTGAGCACGCACGAGAACATAATTCGCTGGCTGCCATGTCCAAGTTAGCTCAGACCGGTGCCTGGTATTATGACCCTCTACGTGATCATACTTTCTGGTCAGACGAAGTTTACAGAATTCATAATTTGCCAGTAGGATCTCCGATTGATGCGAAAATGGCACTGGATTTTTATTTGCCTTCGTTCAGAAAGGAGCTTGATAAGCTTGTTGAAAGGCTTTATAAAGAGAAAAAGTCCTACAACTTCTTAGGTAAAATAAGAACCCATTCTGGCAAAGAAAAGTGGCTTAGGACGCTAGCACAGCCAGTCGTACAAAAAGGTGAAATCATCTTTATTAACGGAGTTTCCATTGACCAGACCAGACTCCAGCAAAATCTTGAAAAGATTCGTGCAGAATCAGAGACAAGGAGACTTGCGCTAAAGGGGATCAAATCGGGTCTCTTTGATCATAATGTAGAGACCGATACAGCGGAGTATAGCCCGGATTTTAAGAAGATGATCGGGCTCCCTATGGATACTTATTTGCATGAACCTGAATTTAGAAAATTGATTCATCCGGATGATCGGGATGCAGCATATGAGCGACATTTACTAGAGCTGAAAAAGCCTGGAAACTACTACTATAACCGCTATCGTCTACGACACCTTGATGAAGGATATGAATACTACGAAATATTTGGATGGAGGAAAAAAGATGAAAAAGGAAAGGCCGTCCGTGTGGTTGGAAATCTTATCAATATTCATGATCGTGTAGTCCTGGCCCAGGAAAGAGACCGCATTCGAAACTCACTGGAAGTGATGGTGGATAATGGCTTTATTCATAGTATGCTGCTAGACACAGAAGGTGTGATCCTTATGGCAGACGAAGAGACGCTCGGTATTATACGCCATGATTACAGTGTAGACCCGATGACCGAGCGAGTGCGGTATGTAGATGTTATGCCAGATATATTCAAAAGAAGTTTTCAAGCAGAGTTTGACAAGGCGATGGCAGGCGAAACAGTCCGAAAAGAGGTTGAAAGGCCGCTTCTGGAAGGAGCCATGCAATGGCTGGATGTGATGTACCATCCAATAGTCAATTCGGAGGGTGAGGTTTTTCAGATCTTGACCAACCTGATGGACATTACTGATCGTAAGAAGGCCGAGATTTCTCTTACAGATTCTCGCAATCATGCGCAGGCCCTAAGTCGCCTAAAGTCAGGTATTTTGTCAAATATGAGCCATGAAATGCGTACGCCTCTTAATGGTATCATGGGCGTCTCAAGCTTACTTATGCAGAAAGAACTGGATGCAGAATCCACAGAGATGTTGACGATGCAAAAAGAAAGTGAGCTTAGATTATTAAGTACACTCAATGATCTGGTGACCCTTAGCGATCTAGATGCTATGCGAATGCGCATGAAATTGAAGCAGCATTCACTAAATGAGCTGGCTCAAACCGTCTTTGAGATGTATCACCACCAGGCAAAAATGAAAAAGCTTAAGTTTCATTGGGTCCCAAGCAAAACTGAAGGAGTCATTTTAGTAGATCATGAGATGATGATAGGAGCACTGAGCGCGGTGGTAAACAATGCTCTTAAATACACGGAGAAAGGTCAAGTGGAAATTATTTGCCACTTAGATGAGCAGGAGTGGGGACAAATCAGGGTGGTAGATACCGGAGTGGGTATTGACCCCAAGGACTTCAATCGAATATTTGAGAATTTTGAGATAGCCAATATCGGTATGAATATGAAGTATGAGGGAACTGGTATTGGATTGTCTATCTCTAAGAAAATCATTCAGCTGATGGGTGGTTCCATTGAGGTGGTGAGTGAGTTGGGAAAAGGTGCTGATTTTAGTATCAGATTACCGGCATTGGTTAATTTAGGGCAAGTATAAACCGGCAAAAAGTTGATGTGATGAAGATTTTGATTGTGGAGGATAACGAAATCAATGTAAAGATTTTAGAATTGATGCTTAGAAAGCTGAATTTTGATTACCAAGTTTCAGTAGCCTGTGATGCAGACAGTGCGATCTCAATCACCAAAGCCGACTTTTTTGATCTGATCTTAATGGATATAAACCTGGGCAATGGGCAGATGACCGGAACTGAGGTGATGAAACTTCTTAAAAACGAAGACGCATATCGTGCGATCCCAATCTATGCAGTTACCTGTTATAATCTACCAGGAGATAGAGAAAAGTTCTTGGAAGCAGGATTCGACAAATACATCCCAAAGCCACTGAGTCAAGATATGCTTCTTCAAGAAATTACAGAGGAATATAGTGTTCAAAAGTAGCATTCTCTGTTCTGTTAAAATGATCACGGGCCTACTTGGATCGTTTTTAAAATCCCATTGTAAGCTGTAGGTCGCTATCCTGCTCTTTTTCTTTAAAGTTCGAAATCCCAATGCCAAGCAGTCGTACTCCTTCCTCTGCAAGCAGAGACGCATTCATAAGCGCATGCGCTTTTTCCAGAAATTCCTTCTCGGAAACTACAGGATCTTCATAAGTAGTACTTCTGGTGATTTGTCTAAAGTCTCCGTATTTGATTTTGAGTGTCATCGTTACACCCTTTTTTCCAGATCTTGTGTACCTCAAGTAAGCTCTTTTCGCTACTTGACTGATTTTTTCCAGTACCTCTGGTAGCAAGTAGAGGTTTCTTTCAAATGTCTGTTCTGCACTCGTGGATTTCGCCTCTCTTGTATCCTGAACGGCTCGATCGTCAATGCCCCTTGCGATATTGTAGTAGTACTTTCCTGATTTTCCGTAACGCAGTATCAGATCTTCCAGGCTTTTTTTCCTTAAGTCTCTTCCGGTAAATATTCCTGCCTTGACCATCTTTTGAGCGGTCACTTTACCAATTCCATAGAACTGATGAATTGGTAGCTTGGCCACAAAGTCATTAGCTTGCTCGGGTAGAATTACGTATAGCCCATCGGGCTTGTCCATATCAGAAGCGGTTTTGGCTAGAAACTTATTGAAAGAGATCCCTGCAGAGGCGATGAGTCCTGTTCTTTCTTTGACTTTCGTTTTGATTTGCTTGGCAATTAAAGTTGCTGAATCCAAACCTATTTTATTTTCTGTTACATCAAGATATGCCTCGTCAAGAGAAAGTGGCTCCACAAGGTCCGTGTACTCGAAGAAAACCTCTCTAATTTCAGAGGAGAGGTCTTTATATCTACCAAATCTGTGCTTGACGAAGATTAACCCTGGGCAGAGTTTTGCTGCTTTTGCAGAAGACATAGCTGATCTTACGCCAAATCTTCTTGCTTCGTAGCTTGCGGCAGCCACAACCCCTCTCTCGGAGTTGCCTCCCACAGCTACAGGTTTGCCTCTTAGCTCGGGAAAGTCTAACTGTTCTACTGAAGCAAAAAAAGCATCCATATCGATATGAATGATCTTTCTATGAAGTGGCTTCTTTTCCATTCCTGACAGGAAATTTAATGAAGTCAGTTTCAGAAACTCTTACCTCGTACAGGCTAGGTTAAAAAGAGCTGCTCTTGCCCCCATTGTTTCTAGAAAAAATCAAGTGGAAAATTCAAGCTTCCAGATTGGATCAGGCTTTTTATTTTTGCTTTCTAGTATGACAGAGAAAGCAACTAGAAAAAATGCCACCTTGCTACTTGAAGATGGTACTTCTTTCGTCGGGTCCTCAATTGGAAAATCAGGCACATCAGGAGGCGAAATTTGTTTCAATACCGGAATGACCGGTTACCAAGAGATCTACACAGACCCGTCTTATTTTGGTCAGATCATTGTAAATACCACACCGCACATAGGAAACTACGGAGCAAGCGATCTCGAGGTGGAGAGCGGGCAGCCTAGCATTAAGGGCTTGGTTGTGAATGATTTTTCTCAAATTTTTAGTCGGTCGGGGGATGTACAAAGCTTACAGGACTTTTTAGAGGAAAATGGCACAGTAGGCATTGCAGATATCGATACAAGAAGGCTGGTTCGTCATATTAGGATGCAGGGTGCTCAAAATGCCATCATCTCTGCCGAGCTAGAAGGAGACGCCCTTCATGCGGAACTCCAGAAGGTCCCGAACATGGAAAATCTGGAGTTGTCTACTCAAGTTTCCACCCAGAAACCCTACGAGGTAGGAACTGAAAATACTGGAGATCGTATTGCCGTTCTGGATCTTGGAGTGAAGAAAAGCATCCTGAAGAATTTTGAGCTTCGCAATTGTGTAGTTAAGGTTTTTCCTGCTGAAACCTCTTTTGCGGATATGGAGGCCTGGAATCCAGATGGATACTTCATTTCTAATGGTCCTGGAGATCCTGGGGTGATGGAATACGCCGCTGAAACCACAAGAAATGTACTTTCTGCAAGTAGGCCACTTTTTGGTATATGCATGGGCAGTCAAATTTTGGCTAAAGCTGTGGGAATTAAGACCTACAAAATGCATCATGGTCACCGTGGATTGAACCACCCGGTCAAAAATCTGGAGACAGGACTTGGTGAGATCACCTCGCAAAATCACGGATTTGCAGTGGATATGGATTCACTTAAAAACTCAAAAGAGGCTGAATTAACGCATTTGGACTTGAATGATAATACTGTGGAAGGGTTAAGGCTCAATGGAAAGCCAGCGTTTGCTGTGCAGTACCATCCTGAGTCCTCACCTGGACCACATGATTCTGTGTACCTATTTGATGATTTTCTAAACCTAATAAACGAAACAAAATAACAATGAGCTTAATTGAGAGCGTTTTTGCACGCCAAATAATGGATTCGAGAGGTAACCCTACAGTGGAGGTAGAAGTGATAACCGAGGAAGGATCCATAGGACGGGCAGCTGTTCCTTCCGGTGCTTCTACAGGAGAGCACGAAGCAGTTGAGTTGAGAGATGGGGACAAAACCAGGTACATGGGCAAGGGAGTGCAGAAAGCTGTGGATAATGTAAATGACATTATTGCGCCTGAGGTTGAAGGTCTGCTCGCGGTAGAGCAGAACTATATTGATCACCTGATGATCGATATGGATGGTACCGCCAATAAATCAAAGTTGGGCGCAAATGCCATCTTAGGTGTGTCACTTGCGGTAGCAAAAGCAGCGGCAGATGCATCTGAGCTACCTCTCTATAGATACATTGGAGGTGCAAATGCGAAAGTGCTACCTGTACCGATGATGAATATCATCAATGGCGGATCACACTCAGACGCCCCTATTGCTTTTCAGGAATTTATGGTGAGGCCTATAGGAGCGCCTACCTTCACTGAGGCCTTAAGAATGGGGAGTGAAGTCTTCCACCATCTAAAGTCAATTATTAAATCAAAAGGACTAAGCACTGCTGTTGGTGATGAAGGTGGTTTTGCCCCTAATTTTGCAGGTGGCACCGAAGAAGCTTTGGAGAGTGTGCTTGCAGCAATCGAGAAAGCTGGATATAAGCAAGGTACTGATCTTACAATAGCGCTGGATTGTGCCTCGTCGGAGTTTTTTTCTGATGGTATTTATAACTACGAAAAGTTCGAGGGTAGTGACGGTGCCAAAAGATCTAGTGAGGAACAAGCTGAGTATTTAGCTAAGCTAGTTTCGGATTATCCCATTGATAGCATTGAAGATGGTTGTGATGAGAATGACTGGGAGGGTTGGAAGATGCTTACCAGTAAAATTGGAGATAAGTGCCAGCTAGTGGGAGATGATCTTTTGGTGACAAATGTGAAATTCCTGGAAAAGGCAATTCAGGAAAATGCAGCAAATAGCATACTTATAAAAGTGAATCAAATTGGCACCCTGACTGAGACGCTTGATGCGATCGAAATGGCGCATAAAGCAGGATGGACAGCTGTGGTATCACATAGATCTGGTGAAACTGAGGATGCAACCATTGCAGACATTGCAGTTGCGACCAATGCAGGACAAATAAAAACAGGATCAATGAGTAGATCAGATCGCATGGCAAAGTACAATCAACTACTTAGAATTGAAGAAGAACTAGGAGAGATTGCAAAGTATCCGAGTAAGAGATAACCTACCTAACTTAATCGGTAAAAGCCGCTTTCCCAGGGAAGTGGCTTTTTTTATGCGATATATAAGGAATGCTACAGTCAGTGAGATTACTCCAGTATTTTATCCAGTTCCTTTCTATACGACGAAGGGCTTTGACCTGTAAATCTTTTGAATTGATCCACAAAGTGGGAGTAGTTACTAAATCCGCTCTGGAAGCAGACTTCAGAAATGGTGATTTGCTTCTCGGCCAAAAGCTTAGAAGCATGAACAAGTCTGTATTCGTTTAGGAATCTGGTAAAGGTTTTTGTCGTGATCTTTTTAAAATACCTGCAGAATGCGGGTTCGGTCATCCCTACTATGTCGCAAACCTGATCTAGACTAATCGCTTCTTGAAAATGCTCTTTGACGTGATTCAGTACTTGATTTAAGCGATCATTGTCTTGAGGTTTTGACACCATCAAAAAACCGTCTGCATTTAGAACTTCATATTCCTCTGTTTCAGCTAGCGCCTGAAGTATCTCCAAAAGACCTAGGATTTGGTGAAATCGATCTTTCTCTACCAAACCAATTATCTGGTCTCCCAGTCGGTCCAGTACACTTTGCTTAAAAAACAGGCCTTTCTTTGCTCGTTCCATCAATTGGCCAATGGCAAACATCTCGGGAATTTCAAAAAAATGAGCGCCCAGAAAATCAGGTAAGAATTGTACTACGGTTTCACTTTCTTTTCCTTCGATCCTCTTAGTAAAACCTTGATGTGGAAGATTAGAGCCAATCAAAACCAACTCGCCATTCTTAAAATTTGAGAGGTGACTCCCAATATGCCTCTTTCCCACGCCTCCTCGAACGTACACCAACTCTAATTCAGGATGATAGTGCCAATAGGGTCGTGTGCCTCGCCTGTCTTTTGTAAAATGACGAATCAATAAAGACCCATCATAAGGAATCAACACTTTCTCTAGCGGCGGATGAGTAAACTTCTCAGCAGTAATTGCTTGTGCTCTCAATGGTATTTTGTTTAATAAATCAGACTATTTATTGCAAATATCAATGTAAAAATCCCTTTTAGGTGAATATGGATTCAGTAAAAGTTAAAATTCCATAGATATATGATAATTAC
>JBCCLV010000101.1:0-14012 GCA_039026695.1 Bacteroidota bacterium | reverse complement strand
GTTTATCTACCTGACGAGCTCAAAAGCCGTTTTGATAGCTATGTCAAAAGAAAAGGACTCACTACCAATGGCGCAATTCGGAGAGCTGTGGAATTACTTTTGAAGAATGAATCCAATAAATCGTGGGGGAATTGGATCAATGAACTAGAACCTGACCCTGACTTTCCTTCCGTTGAAGCACTAAGAACAGGGTTGAAATCTCCAGAAGAGAATCTCCTCTAAAAATGGCCTATTTGTTAGATACCTGCGTCATTATCGACATAGTCAAAGGAAATACAAATACCATTCAGGCTTTGAAGGGTAAATCACCCGATCTAATTTTTATCTCTACTATTACTGAATTTGAACTTCGATACGGTATAGTACAGGCATCAAAGAGTAAATCGAAGATCATCGTAGAAGCGATGCTGTCCGAAGTGAACATTCTGAATTTTAAATCCCAAGACGCAACTAAAGCAGCCGAAATCAGAAACCATTTAAGGTCTTTAGGGACACCTATTGGCCCCTATGATTTTCTCATTGCAGCGACAGCACTAGCAAGTGAACTTATCTTGGTTACATCTAATGAAAAGGAGTTTTTGCGGGTTCCAAACCTGAAAATTGAGAATTGGAGATCATAGTATGATTATTAATCAAAGGTAATCACTGGTATGAATCGATTGATACCTTAACTCAATATTCGTCAAAGCTTGGTTTTCCAAACTTGGTGTGCAAAGTCGCATCCAATTGTCTTGTTTCAACTTTTCCATTTAAACTTAGCTAGTGATGCAAACTGAATGTTTACTTCATTGAAACAACTCTACTAAAACGACTCCCCAAAGCTTATGTAAAAACCATTATTTTCTCTGTCTCCAAGGACATAATCAAACCGAAGGTTCACGCCATTTTCCTTATCCATGAGGTAACGAAAACCGAGTCCATAATTTGGTCTTATTTGCTCCATAAAATCTAATTCCCCATAAAGGTTTGATAGCCCTCCGATAACTGCCAGCCCCATTTTCTTCCAGCTTGGTGTCCTGATTTCAGTTTGAATGGTAGATAAATTAAGATCACGATACCTGCCAAGGAAATAACCTCTCACAAATTGATCTCCACCCATGATAGCATAATCGTAGAAATTAGGAGTGCCTAACGTGAACTCGTTGTAAACGCGGTTTGCAACCACAAAGCCGGACGGTAGCGTGAAGTATTTTCGTACGTCAAATTTTAGTTTGGAATAGTCTGAACTTCCCCAATTAAACCCGTAATCAAATCGCAGATAAGAACCCTTTGAAGCACTTAACAAACTGTTGCGGGTATCTCGAAAAATTGAAGTAGTGATTCCAAAATTTTGTGCGTCAATTAGTTCACCAAAAACGATGGGTACCTCTGCGGCAATCTTAGAATAATTAAGGTATCTGAGACCTCCACCAACAAATAACCGATTGGCAACCTGACGAAGAAGCTCCGTTTCTATTCTGACTCGATTCGACTCAAATAGTATCTCATCCGCTTCTGAGGTGTTCGACCCAATGCCGTAGTAAAAGTCTGGATATTTGGAAAAATGGAGAATCCCTTCGCTGTACCACTTTTCTTGTTTGGAAAAAGAATTCCAGTCAGCTTCCAGGATGCTTTGATTTCTTAAGGTATAGTTAAACTCAATTCTGGCATTGGATGGACGGGTCAAAGAATCCTGAAATGGGTCAATAACAAACAGTGCTACCGCACCAAAATAGGTCTTCGTTTCCGGGGCATACCCTATTGCAGGGACCGGTAGGATTTTTACCTTCTTTTCTTTTTCTTCTGCTTTATTTGTTTGTGATAGCGTTGTATGACTAAAACAAATCGCAACAAGTAAGGTAAAAAGTCGGATTGTCCTCATGGGCTCAACTTAGTCAATCCGCCTTACTTCAAGGTGATCATTGATTCTAGTGCTTTGGCTGCTCCAAGTCTTTCGCTCAATGCTCCGGGAGAAGCGTTTCCAATGGTTAGGCTATAATTCCCTTTTAGCCAGATTTTTTCTCCTACTTCATCGACTATTTTCAGATCTTCTGCTTTTACCGTAAATGAGATCGACTTCTTTTCACCAGCTTTCAAGTCAACTCGCTGAAATGCTTTTAAGCTTTGTAACGGGAGATTTTGGGTATTTTTCTCAGGGCTGATGTAAAGCTGTATTACTTCCTCTAGGTCAAATTTTCCGGTATTCGTTACCGCTACTGTTATTTCCAGATCTTGGTTTTTTTTCAACTTATCAGAAATGATTTGTGGATCATCTATCTCTATTTTAGAGTACGTCAAGCCAAAACCAAAAGGAAACATTGGCTCATCCGTCATGTACTTGTAGGTTCTGTTTACCATTGAATAGTCATCGTAGGGAGGCAACTGATCTACGTTTTTAGGAAAGGTAATCGGTAGATGGCCGGAAGGTGAAACCTTGCCAAAGAGCACATCAGCAACTGCATTTCCACCCTGCTCACCAGGATACCAAATCTGCAAAATCGCATCGCAATCTTCTTCAATCCCTTCAAGCGAGACCGCACCCCCACTTGCAATGACCAAAATAAACGGGGAACCCTCCTTTTTCTTTTCCTGAAGTTCTTTGATGTATTTAATCTGATTTTCAGGAAGCTTAAGATCTACCCGATCTCCGTGATGGGACGAAGCAATTGCATCGACTCCCTCGCCTTCAAAATCAGCTGTAAGTCCCACGACACAAATGATTGCGTCAGATTCCTTAGCAACATTTGGTGCCCAATTACGGGGATTCGGGTTTGGATGAAAAGGAAGTGCACCACTGCGGTAATTCAGTGAAGTCCCCAAGGAGACCGCATCGGTTACTCCCTCCAGGATGGTCACCAGATTTGGACTTACACCGTAATAGCTACCGATCAGCATATCCTGCGAATTGGCAAACGGGCCTGTAACGTAGGGCACTTTTATTTCGGGTGAAAGTGGTAGCGCATTGTTTTCATTTTTCAAAAGGACGATGGACTTCTGAGCCGCTTCTCTGGCTAAAGCAACATGTTCGTCGCTGTGGATATGTTCCGCACCAATGGCATTATACGGATGGTCGTCATCCTGATCAAAAAGGCCTAATCTAAAACGAGTTGTATATAGTTGCGTCAATCGCTCGTCTATCATTTCCTCAGTAATCAACCCCTGATCCAGTGCTTTTTGCAACTCTCGCACATAGCTTCCTCCACAGTTCAAATCCACTCCAGCCTTGAGGGCTAGCGCAGCAGCTTCTGTAGAATTTTTGATGGGCATATCTTTCCCGGAAATACCGGAAATCGCCCCACAATCGGAAGTGACGTATCCATCAAAACCCCAGGACTCTCTCAAAACATCTGTCACTAAATAATCACTGGTAACTGCAGGTTTACCAAAAACCATATTGTAAGCCGTCATCACTCCCTCGACTTTCGCTTCTTTCACCAACGCTTCAAATGCAGGAAAATAGGTCTCTTCTAGTTGCTGCTTAGAAACCACGACATCAAATTTCTTTTTGTTTTCCTCCGGTCCTGAATGAAGGGCAAAATGTTTGGCACAGGCTGCTGTTTTCAGCCTTTTTGGATCATTTCCCTGTAACCCTTTTACGAAAGCAACACCCATTTGTGACATTAGATAAGGATCTTCTGTATAGGACTCTTGAGCCCTTCCGTAGCGTGGATCCCTGTAAATGTTGATGTTGGGAGACCAGAACGTAAGTCCGGCGTACTTACTGTAGTTTCCCATTTTCTGAGAGATTTTGAATTTAGCACGAGCCTCAGTGGAGATGGCATCTGCCACTCGATACATCAGATCGGGATCAAAGGTGGCTCCCATACCAATCCCTTGCGGGAAAATCGTGGCTTTACCATTTCTGGCAACTCCGTGCAATGCCTCGTTCCACCAATCGTAAGCCGTGATTCCGAGTCGTGGTATGGCGGCAGAGCTATTGCGCATCTGACTAATTTTTTCCTCTAAAGTCATTTGCGAAACCAGAATCGTTGCACGGTCCTTCGGTGAAAGGGTGGAGTTGAGATAGCTTTGATCAACGTCCTGAGCGAGAAGTGATGAACAACTAATGATAATTTGTAGGATTACTATAAGGCTTTTGGGGAAACTAATATTCATAGAAGATAAAGGTAAATAGGTCATACAATTAGGGAGAAGAAAATTTGTCACTCGACTGGAATTAATGTTTGCATTAAATCAGTAATGCTATCAATCATTATTTAATGATTTCACTAGATTGACAAGTAAGTCTATTATGTAGCCTATTCGTCCACAGCGTATAGGAAAGCCCCTCACGAAATCACTACTTGGATTTTCTGATATCCCGCAAGGTTGCACATTCTTTTTTATTTCTCAAGAAATAACAACTTAAGATTCATCTTACCACTCATCGCACAATGTGCTCATTCACCTAAAAACCCCCTTTTTTGATCTAATTTACTACTACCGATTTCTCTCTAGCTATTTAATTTCGCCCACTATAAAAGTGATTTCAAGAGAAGAAAAAAATCAACAATGCGAGGGAGAAAGGGAGTTAAGAAAGGGCTTGACAGTATAATTAATGGCATTTTACTAGTAGCAATTTTGCTATCCATGTGCTTAGCCGTGGGTTGTAATTCTGACGAATTTCAGGAAGATATCGAAGTAGATGATGTGGATCCACAAATCACCTGTCCTGAAGACATTACCATTACCATTGGTGCAACAGATGTGGATCCGGTTGTTGAATACGATGCTCCCCTTGGAACAGACAATAACGAGTCTACTACAAGGCAATCACAGGGACTTGCTTCTGGATCGACCTTTCCTGAAGGTGTCACAACCAACACTTTTATTGTAAGAGATGCCTTCGGCAATACTGCTTCCTGCAGTTTCGATGTGACAGTTGTGAGGGAAGCCGCTGATCAGCCTGTAGAACCTACAGTAATCGGAGGGTTGACAGTCCAAGGAAAAAAATGGTCTTTGGTAGATGAATTGTCTGATGAGTTTAACGACAACAGCTTTGATGACTCTAAGTGGATAAATACAGATCCCAACCGATGGATAGGAAGGCCACCCGGTTTGTTTATGGAAAACACCGTAAGCGAAGCTGAGGGAAATTTACAATTGACGGCATATCTGCTTGACGAACCTCAAACCGTAAATGACCAAGTCTTTACGCATGCCGGATCAAATATCTATTCCGTAAATGATGCAAATGTTGGTGTATATGCTGAGGCAAGGATGAAAGCAAGCCAGACCTTTATGTCCTCAACATTTTGGCTGATTAATAACCGAGGTGCAGGAACAGGGTGTGATGTACGTGTGACCGAGCTCGATATTCAAGAATGTGTAGGAGAAGTGACTGGTACTGGTTCTTTTGCGCAGGGTTTCGATCAATCCATTCATTCAAACACCCACAGTAGACAAACTGCCTGTACAGAGACACCAGTTGGTTCCCAAGGGGACGATGCCCCAACGGAGGAAAAGGTGTATGAAGACTACCACGTGTATGGATGCTGGTGGAAGAGCCCTAATGAAATAGAGGTTTACCTTGATGGTACATTTGTTTATTCAATTTCTCCACCTGCAGACTTCAACCTACCTATGGCGCTGAGGATGGTTGTAGAAACTTACAATTGGAACCCACCTCCGCAAGGTGGCGGAATGTCCGGTTCAGAAGAGCAAAGAACTACTTACTACGATTGGGTACGGGTTTGGGAATTAGAAGATGAATAAATTCGATTTAAAGTTTATGGCAGCTAGTATGAAATATCTATCGGTACTTTTACTCATATTCTCGTTGGGATGTGGGAAGGATGAAGATGAGCAGGTAGAGCTTGATGATGAATCACCGACGATCAACTGCCCTGAAGACATTTCGGTCACCATTGAGTTTTTGGATCCAAGTCCGATCATAGAATATGACGAACCTACCGTCACTGATAATGTAGGTGCTGTTGCCAGTCTTAGGTCCGGCCAAGCCTCGGGAACTGCTTTTCCAGATGGCGAAACTACTGTTACCTATCGAGCGCAGGACGCAGCAGGAAATACTACCTCTTGCAGCTTCACTGTTTCTGTGGTGCGAAATGAACCAACTACATTAAACGAACCTTACGTGATTGGAGGACTTACTGTTACAGGGAAAAAGTGGTCGCCGGTAACCGAACTCTCTGATGAATTTGAAGGAAGTGAAATAAACACAGATGTTTGGGATACCCGCTCGGTGGTTCCCGGGAGGTTCTTTTGGTACGGAAGATGGCCAGGACTCTTTCGGAAAAAGAATATCATTGTTCAAAACGGTGAGCTTTGGCTTACTGCGGAAATATTGGATACGCCAATAGACAGTGGAAATGTAGAAGGTTGGACACATGGAGGATCAATCGTGCGGTCACATGTTGATGCGCAGATCGGAATGTTTGTAGAAGCCGAAATGAAAACAACTGAAACAATCTTTTCAGGCACGTTTTGGCTCACAAGCCCATCGGCTGATTGTAATGTTGTACCCAATACGGAACTGGATGTAACTGAAAGTATAGGCCGCAAATCAGGAGTTTTTAAACAACCAGAACTCGGTTGGTATCGCAATGCAGCAGATGAGTTTGAATTTGGCATAAATTCCACTTGTCGGCAGAGAGGTAGCAGTTGTTTAGATCCTAAAAACAGTGGAAATAGCATCGGAGATTTTGTTCCTTCTGAAGATTTTCATGTGTATGGAATGTATTGGAGATCTCCAACAGAAATTGATTTCTATCTGGATGGAACTTATGCTTATACCATTGAGCCACCTATCGCTTTCGAAAATCCCATGGCGATCATCATGGCCTGTGAGACTTATGATTTCAACTGGCCCACAGATGCAGAATCTGACGGATTTAATTTATCCCGGGAACAAAGATCTTCACGGTACAAATGGGTGCGAACATGGAAACTGGAAGACGAGTAAAATTTCTTGAACTGGAGAATTAATCAAATTCCTCAGCCACTGTTTTTGTCAGATTATAGTAATTAGTAATACGTTAACGAAAAACTGAGACCCTATTTTATCAGTCAAAGGAAATTCGAAATTGGTACGAATAGGTCTTTTTCAGTAACCTGTATTTTTCTAACGGACGGGCTTTCAGACTCCAGGAATTGTTGCCGCCTACGCCAGCCTGCATAAAGTCAATATCCAAAGTGTAATATTTTGCTTCCTCAAGCTGCCAGGTAAAATCTGCTGCGGCTACATTTTCGTCGGTAAATGGTATTACAGAAAATTCAATCTTATCAGCAGCGATGATGTCTAGTGATTCATCGTCTTTCCCTTCAAACTTGATCCATTCGACACTAGTGCGGTTACCGTATTCTTGAGGCTTAGCGTAGGGATCGGAAAATTCTTCGCTTTTAGATGAATATAGTCCTTTGAAAGCAGATCGGTTTCGGTCAATATAATTTTCATGGGGACCATTTCCGTAATATTGCAGGTCTACCAAATTCTTACTGATACCGGTAGTCATCCCAACCTTAAGCGGTTCCTTCGCACCCTCTTCAATTGTCAAATCGAAGCTCACATCAATAGTACCATCACCATAGATTTTATACTGTTCAGATATCTGAGCTACTTCGGGAATATTTCGCAGAATGGAGACTACAGCAGATGTTGCGTTTTTGGAGATTGTCATATTCGCTACTTCGATAGTCTTCGTAGCATTTGCCCACTCGTGAAGCACCTTTGCTGTCTTCCATCCTCGCTCATCATTATCAGTCGCTGGCCTCCAGAAATTTGGTAAAAGTGGCTGCTGGATAATCTGATTTCCATCTTTCTTCAGACTTGTAAGCGCTCCCAGTTGCTTATCGAACATAATCATCCAGTCTTTACCGCTAATACGAAAGACTGCATCACTTTCGTCAGATTCAGGTGCTTTTCCAGGGACCTCCTTAAGAATAGTAACTCCGTCAACCAATACTAACTGCTCTTCTGCAATTACGTGACCTTCTACTGCCCATTTCTCGTTTTCTCCTGCATGCATTCTTATTTGCAACCAATAATCAGCTCCCTCTTTCTTTTTAGGATCCTTGTACTTAATCGGAATTTTACCTGTTTCACCGGGAGCAATATTTGGTCCCGCAAAATTCCCGCTTTGGATCACTTTTCCATTTTCGACGAGATCCCAGGTGAAAGCATAGTCAGATAGATTTGTGAAATTGTATCGATTTTCTAGCATGATCTCACCCGGTGCGGCCAACGTAAAAACAACAGGTTGAAAGACATATTTTGATTCAAATGATTGCGGCTTTAAGCTCTTATCTGAGTTAAAGATTCCATTCATGCAGAAATTCTCATCATTTGGAACATCTCCAAAATCCCCTCCATATGCGAAATACTTTTTGCCGTTGGCAGCAGTTCTTTCGATCCCCTGATCGATCATATCCCAGATGTAGCCTCCAATCAAGTTGTCAAAGGAATAAACCAGATCCCAATACTCCTGCAGATTTCCGAGTGAATTCCCCATGGCATGCGCATACTCGCACATGATAATAGGTCGACTGATGTAAGGACTTGTAGCCATCCCTTCCAATTGCACCAGGTCAGGGTACATTCTACTGATTACATCCACAAATGGCGGATCCGTAGGATTGGAATGAGTGGTATTCCAGGCTTTTCGGTATTCAGGAGAGCCGACTTTAAGGTATTCGGGATGATTTGGGTCACCCTGTGCTCCTTCGTAATGAATAAATCTGGAGGCATCAAAGTCTTTTACGTAACCGGCCATCGCCGCGAAGTTGGGACCAGTACCCGATTCATTTCCGAATGACCATGAAATTATAGAGGCGTGATTTTTATCTCGTTCTACCATTCTTACCATCCTATCCAGCATAGCCCCAGCCCAGGTTGGGTCGTTCGCCAACAACCCTCGTACACCATGAGTCTCGATATTGGCCTCATCCATTACATAGATTCCATACTTATCGCATAGATCATAGAAGTAAGGATCATTGGGATAGTGTGAAGTTCTTACCGCATTGAAATTATGCTGCTTCAGTAGAAGAACATCCTGCTCCATCTCTTCCCGCGTCACGGTCTTTCCACCGGTATGGCTGTGGTCATGTCTATTGACACCTATGATCTTGACAGGTCTTCCGTTAATGAGTAGTTGCTGCGCGCCCGAAAATTTCACCTCTCTAAACCCAACCTTCGTACTCCTTGACTCAACCAGTTGCCCATCATCGTCTTTGAGAGAAAGCGTCAGTGTATACAAATAAGGGTTCTCTGCATTCCATGTGGTAATGTTTTCGACTTTTGTCTCGAGCAGTCCAAAAGGCACATTGTCGCGCTGTGGGTATGATTCATTTACAACCGCTTCAGTGGTAATGCTTAGCGGTTGACTTAGGACCTTATTATTTGCTTGATCATAAAGCTGCGCTTCTATCGTGTAATCTTTGGGATCAAGTCCTTCACTTATTGAAATTTCAGGTCGAATTTGTAGCAGTGCATTCGTATAATCTTCATTAAGTTTTGTTTTGATAAAGAAATCATTAATGGCAATTTTTGGTTGTGCCAGTAACATTACTTCCCGATGCAATCCACTCATACGCCAGTGATCCTGATCTTCCATGTAGCTACCATCAGACCATCGATACACTTGCACGGCCACCTTGTTCATTCCTTCACGGATCTTTGAGGTAATGTGAAACTCTGCTGGCAATCTGCTGTCCTGGCTGTAACCGACATACTCTCCATTGATCCAGAGATAGAATGCGGAGCTCACTCCACCGAAATGTAAGATGATCTCATGACCTTTCCATTCCTTTGGAATACTGAATTCCTTTACATACGATCCAACTGGATTGTCCCTGTCGATGTAAGGTGGATCAGGTGTGAAAGGATAAGTTTGATTTGTATAGATGGGTATTCCATAGCCCTTCATTTCCCAGCAGGAGGGCACTTGAATTTGGTCCCAGCTTTTATAAGCTTCCGTTTGATAAAAGTTTGTCGGTTTATCATGCTCACTTTCAGCAAATGAAAAATACCATTCACCATTGAGCGATTGCATGCGAGCATCCTTCCTATCTCCCGTAAGCGCTTTTGCCTCATCTGAGAAGGAATAGGATGTAGCACGTGCAGGGAGTTTTTTAATTTGAAATACATGCTGATTTTGCCAATTTTCTGTTTGTGCTGATACTGAAGAAACCAGGCAAAAAAAAGAGGCTAAAATGTTTGAATAGCGACAGATGCTTACAAGCTGGGATTTGGTTAATGTCATAAAACCAAAGATGATCATTTCTGTAGTAATCCACCTAGAGAAGCTTATACAAAGATGAAGATTCTCGAGAGAGGAAAGTACTTTAGAAATTGGTTCACAAAAAAGCCCGATCACTGAAAAAGTGCATCGGGCTTTCTCTGAAAATAAAGATGCTTTTAAGGTCGATTTACTACCTCTTTGACGGTAAAGTCGTCCATGTAGAAAACTACCGGCTGTGAGTTCATTTGATTATTAGGCCGAATGTTGATAGGCGTTTCTGCATTGGCAACAGCTTCAATCGCAGGATTTACCACATGATAAAACCACTGTCCTGTTGGCATAGCATTGGTAAAGTACACACCTTCTTGCCACTGATTTCTACCGGCAAAAATCACACTCATTTCGCCATTTCCATCTCCCACATCTACTATGTAGAGCCAAAGACCCAACTCGTAGGTCTTACCCGCTTCTCGTAAAAAAGTCAATTCTGGCTTCCCAGTGGCAATTCCAGCACCAGCTGCTGCTATGGTAGTCAAATAACTATTGGAACCTTGTACCGCTTCAGATCCTGTTTTTTCATAATCAGTCATATCCCAAATACCACCCCAAGCACCAATATTAAAGGTAGAAGATGGATCTGCTTCCATATCATATCCTTGTAACAAATTGATCTTGGAATCGCCAACACTCAGGCTTGAAAAAGACTCAACAGCAGCAAAATCAGTGGTTTCAAGGCTGCCTTTATTATATGATACAGTAATTATGTCATCGGTATAAACAGGTTGTGCGAGTGTTAAGACAATCGTGGATGCATCATCAGCTTGTAAAGAGACGGCAGCTATACTAGGTGTGACCGTTCCTCCACTAGCTGTGGTGATCTCCACCGAAAAATCATTTCGATTCATACTGGCACTGGCTATATCTCGAGAAAAAGTAATATTTAAATTATTAGCTCCCGGGGCTTGGCGCCACACATCTAATGTGAGTACTGGTTTCGTGGAAGGTCCTACAGTTATCATGTCTTCAAAAATAACTGTATCGGCCCCAAACGGTCTAGCCCTTGAGGCAATCATCATAACATCGTACGTTCCGAGACTTTTGTACTGAAACGTGACATCACTGCCGTTATTCGAAGAGCCAGCAATCCCTATAAATTCCTCTTCACTACTTCCCTCCATAAACCAGGAAAATCTTGTAGGACCTCCTGTGGAAGTGCTGATTAATCGTACTATACTTCCCGCTTCAATACTATTGCTGGTACCTATCACCAAAGGAGACATATCTTCCACAACCTCAGCAGCAAATGCAGCACTCACTGAATCCAGCACGCTTATCTGATAAGTGGTATCGATCACATTTGAGACCTGAACAGTATCTATCCAGGCACTTCCGGCATATTCCTGTTCTAATGTTACTTCATAAACTCCCGCCTGTTCAAAAAAAGCGCGAAATCTCACCTCATCCGTTTCAGTTACCATTTCCCCATTGATTCTAACCACTCCTTCGGGAAAAGTCCATTTCCTTGACTGGATACCCTGAGACACATCTGCAAAATCAATATGCCCCCCTACTTGTACCTGGTTCCCAAAAAACTCTTCCGACAAGTAAACGGAAAAATGACTAGGTTCTTCACCAGGTAATTCATATTCATTGGAGCAAGAAATAAAGAGTATTCCTGCCACCAAAACCAAAGTTCTATTTAGCAATCTTTTCATTTTTTTAATCTTATGTCTGATAACTCATTCATCCTAATTTCCCAAAGCGGGATTCGTTTGCACCTCCTGGCTTGGAATAGGATAGTAGCTAAATTGCGCAGGGTTTGAAGCATAGTTTACACTCTTAATTACAAAATCCTCACGTGGGACATTAATGTCTAGCCTTGCTTCATGTTCTGCAATGATTGCAGGATTATTTGCCCGATCTTCCTCTTCCGAAAATCGCTGATTGAAAATATCTTCCGCAATTCCCCATCGTACCAGATCTTTAAATCTGTGGCCTTCCGCATACAATTCTAAGGGGCGCTCAACCATTCTTAAATGAGTTCTCACCGCCTCAACTGTTGGAGCAGTAAAACTCCTGGTAGCTCCGATAGATGCCAAGATCGGCTTATGGAATTCAGGAAAAGTATTGTTATTTGCAGCTAAGTATGCTTGCAAGGTCACAACGCCAGCTCGTGCACGTACCCGATCTATATAATCTATAGCTGTAGAGACATCACCATCTGCTTCCAGGATGGCCTCTGCATACATCAGTAATACATCAGCATACCGGATATGTCTAAAGTTGATACCTGACTTATATGGGCTTACTTCACCTGCACGATCATACCAATTGGACCACTTCTTGGTGTAGGCTGATTGCCCTCCATTATACGCATCTGCATCAGCTGCGGGAAGCAGATAATACAAACCATCGCTATTCTGGTCTACAATAGATGCATGCATTCTTCGGGATTGCGTAAAAAATGTGGTATCCTCCTCTTCTACATCAATTGCCTGTATATTCATATTCAGATTTAGATCCGGCTCATCAAAAATGAAAAGCTCATGCGCATAATAGGTCGGCTGTACTACGTGGAATCCACCTTTAGCCTGTGTAGCCATGGCAGAAACAATGGTAGTTGCCTCCGCACCAATAGCTGCCGCCACACTAATATTACCAGGATTGCTATCCACCAATCCTCCCCCTTCACCAGGAACCAAAGTCTCAGAGTAACTTACCTCAAAGATTGATTCAGAATTAAATTCATCCTCCGTAGTGAAGTTGTCGAGAATATTGGGTACCAAAGAATATACACCAGCGTCGATAACCTCTTTGAATGCATCCCTAGCTGCTGCGTAATCCTGAACAAATAGGAAGGTTTTACCTTGTAGAGTTTTTGCTGCCCCCCATGTAGCCCTGCCAATATCTTGGTTGGCAGTCCAAACTTCGGGCAAGCTTTCCACTGCAATTTCAAGGTCCGGCAGAATTACAGTATTTGTAACTTCTTCAATGCTGGAGAATGGTTTAGTAAATTCGTTAGATCCACTAGGAACCGTGGTATGAATTACCGCTCCACCGTATGTATGGGCAAGGGTAAAGAAGAAAAACGCCCTTAAGAACCTGACCTGCCCTTCAATCTGCGCTCTTTCGTCTGAAGAAAGATCAGGCACAGACTCTGTCTCAAGCTTATCCAAAATTTGATTAGCCCTGAAAACTCCGACATACAAATCGGCCCATTTTTGAGTCACTTCGTTATCATTGTTTGAATAAGTATGGTTGTTATATGCAAAATGACCATGCCACCAGTTGGTAGCGTTCATATCCGCAAGAAGCATTTCAAATGTTAAGCCACTTCCACTAATAGAGTGAAATTGTGTGGCTCCATAAACAGTCACTAGGGCTGCCTGAAAATCGTCTGCTGTCTTCCAGAAAATCTCTGGAGTAATCGCATTGGGATTCTGCTGATCTAAAAACTTATCTTCATCACAGGCAAATGCGACAAATATGGTTGCTGCAATTGCTAATATTTTAATCTTTTTCCTCATCGTTTTTGTCAATTTTAAAATGAAAACTGGGCGCCAAAAACAAGTCTTCTGGCCATTGGGTAGTTACTCACATCCACCCCACGGGAATAAAGTCCATCCCCTCCTACTTCAGGATCATATCCCTGATATTTTGTGAAGGTGAATGGATTAGTGGCAGTTACATAGAATCTTGCTCGATTCACGTATTTTCCCACAAGATTCATTGGTAGAGTATAGCCGAAAGTGATGTTTCTGATACGGAAATACGTTCCATCCTCCAGCCAGTAATCGGAAGTTGCTCTCACATTTCTACCTAGTGAATTATTAT
>JBCCLV010000100.1:0-14025 GCA_039026695.1 Bacteroidota bacterium | reverse complement strand
TGGGGACGTTAAAGTCTGCTGCGCATTTCAACACATTCAGCAAACTGTTCATATTATTGTGGAAGTATTCCCAGGGTTTTTCTACTGATTCGCCTACGGCTTTTAGCGCAGCAAAATGAATGATGCCTTGTAAATCTGGATTTTCCTCGAATACTTGACGCGTTGCAGCGGCATCTACCAAATCAATAGCGTAATTTTTTACGCGTACACCTGTTATCGCTTCGATGCGATCTAAAACTTCGGGTTCAGAGTTGAGGTAACTATCAATAGAAATGACATCGAAGCCATTATCAATTAAATCAATGACGTTTATTGAGAGTGCTTTCAAAAAGCACGCATATTACAATTCAAGGGGTACCGCGCTCTGCACCACTTAGATTTCCTACTATATAACAAGGTCTATTCCATCCAGTGTTAGATTTAGTCACTTCAGCAATTAGATCATTAACCACTTCTGATGTCCCTGAAATATTATTGTAGAAGCCAACTACTCTAGGTGTGATGATTGTAGCACTATCATGAAGTAGAGCCTTAACAGAACCTATAGCTAACAAAGCGTTTTGTACGGTTGTCTCATTTATTTCACTTGGAATCGGTAAAGTGGACGATACATTTTTACCCGTTATTCCAAGGGTTTGAATAGTCATTCTACCAACGGCGTTCCGAGCTTCTACCTCCGAGGCTATTGCCCCAATTGAAGACAGTTCAGCCTCTGTATTGAGGACTGTTACGTTTGCGGTTAACCTTAAACCGATACCAATATAAGTAGGTATTGGAATTAGATCACCGTATTCTTGCTTGACCTCTAAGGCAGAAAAAAGACCATCTGACGAACCAGTCGATAGTCTCTTTCTATTCTCTTCTATTATTAATTCAGTTAATTCTTCTTCTGGTCGTATAATCCATCGTTTTATTTTTTTCTCCCTTAACTGATATCTAGTCTCGCTTTTGTTGGTGTAGCGTTTATATTCTATAATTTCCTCAATTTCTTTTGCATAAACATAGGTTCTTGCTACATCCACTATAATGTAATCCAACACGACTTCATAGGTATTATTCTTAACGCCTACTGATACTGGACCATAAGAAATATTCCCACTTCCATCCGAACTTCTTATAGCCATTCTGACAGCTTGGTCTGGGAAAGATTCCAGCAAAGGAATAAATTCATTTTGCTCATCCTTATTCTTAGGGGACTCATTCTGAAAGGTACAATTCGCGCCCCCTTTTTGAGTAACAGGAAGTGCATCAACCGGAATATAAGAGTATCCTGAAAATGACACTCCAATGCCTTTGGGATAATCATTTTTCTTAAACACTTTACAGCCACCAAGTCCAAGCACAAGAAGAAATGCTAGTATAATTGAATGTTTCATAGCCCTCAGTACTTTTTAATAAAATCATAGAAATATTATTTTCTAAATAACGAGGTAATTAACTCAATATCAATACCCACTTTTAGGTATTTTCAGCCATTTTGATAAAATACTATTATCAAAGTAAGAATCATTAAAGGGATGATGTGTAAGATCGTATTAGTTAAATTATTGACGAGAATGGTAGCTCTAATATTACTTAACAAATAACGAATCTAAATTAGATATGTGGACCACTAACTATGAAGAGGAGCATTTACATCAGATATGGCACTGCAAAAGCTCGTTTACTTAGCAACTCGAAACATTGAAAAGAGGTGGACCAATCCGTTACAGAACTGGGGATTGACAGTCCAACAATTGGCCATTAGGTTTGAATATCGATTACCGCTCGACTTGCTCAGGCAGCCATTTGAAGGGGGCGCCGGTCAAACGAACTAAATCATCAAAGCAGACATAGTTTAATTTACAATATCGTAGAAATCTAAGAGTATTTTCCAACTATTTCAGTAATTTGATCAGTTGCCAAATCCTTCAAGGTAACTACCTCACTAATACATCTATCAATGGTATCGCTACGATTTGCAGGAATAATCCCTTCCAGTTTTTGGTATGTATCAAATCCAATGTATGATAGTCTTTTCCATTTCATCCACCATTGATGAGAATCATGTTCATATTCTTTAAGCTCATTTAGTGCTCTTATCTCATCGTAGATATTATTATAGCTTACTTTTACCTCCAAATCTCGATTAATCCAAAAACCAATGTATGGATATCTTGTATAGTGTAAGTCCTCGAATCTTATAGCCACTAGCGCATCACTTCCTATCATCCAATCTCTATGTGTTACCTCAAGTCCTGAGTAACGCTGTTCGTACTTTTCTGTCATCTTAATTCGCCAACCATCTCCCCAAGGATCTTTTACCTTATCAAGCTTATTTGCTAAATCATGCCAGAAATTTTTAACCAGTTCTAAGGCAATTTCTCCCAATTGATCGGCAATTCTAGCAGCAGCCGAGAAGTTTTGCTCCTTAGTAAAGAATTCAAAAACTTTCTCTTCATATTCGGTCTTCATAGTTTTTCAAGAGTGTTTAAATATTGACGGATCATGAATTTTAAAGGGATAGATAGTATAGATTGATAGTTTTGTTCTAACCATGAATAAACATCTCCCTTGTAGCTCATAAGCTTTAGAACTCTATTTTTCATTAACCTATCTCGAAGGTGTAACTCTATGCTTTTGCTAGTAGGTAAATCCCCATTTGGATGTAGATAGATAAGCATTATTTGATCTTCTGATTTCCCCAATGAATTAGTCAAATAGGAATGATATCTTTCTAGCTGTTTATCTTGATCTCCTGCATATATTTTGTTCTCAATTATTAAATAATGGTCTTTTAATCCAAGTTGGTAACTTAGAAATAGATCAATTCTACCTAGTTCAGTAGCTTTCTCTTCTTCGATATGCACCGATGATAAATCTGATTCTTCAATGGTTTTCGCATGCGCTAATTCCAAAAAACTAAGAAGAAATCTTATCCCATTTTCATGACTTCCGTTTGGATCCAGTAGCTCTCTCAAAAAGGGTGTATGAAGCTTTTCTTCGTAAGTTCTGATATTGAGAATTTCAAAGATGTTATAGAAAGGAAGCTCACCTTTTTTCAGCTCCTCTAAGCTTGTCTGCAACAAGTCAAAACCCTTGAATAAGTCTTCTGCCTAGGACTTTTCTTCTATAAACCTTGGCTTCCACCAGTCTGATTCGAAGGATTCATGTCTTTGCAGGAAGTCTTCTATCTCTTCGAAATCAATCACTTGACTTATGTCTAAAAATGATTTTCGCAAGAATGTGATATGGATTGTCTGCATAGCCGTCTCTAGACATCTTTTTCGCCAATTTATATAGTTCATTTGGCCCCCAAAACTTCCAGTCTCTTTCTTTAGCCAACTTTCTTATACTTTCTTCGTCACCATTTTTAATCTTTCCAGCTATCAGCCCAAATCCAATTTTAGTTGACGAGTTTATTAGACCATGATCGACAAAATCAAGCTTTAATGTTTCCGAAACTACCTTTTGATACTCTCCCCATGTAAGAATTTTATATCTGTCTTTCTCCAGGTTTCTTGTATAAAGGTTTTCATAAACCACACCAGCAGAATCGAAATAGCTTTTACACTCTATTAAAAACAATGTATTTTCCAATGGCTTAAATGCAACCAAATCAATTTCAGGGCGCGGCATTGATGGCTTCTCTAGCCTTTTCTTATCTTCTGGGCTGATATCTACTCTTACACTTGCTTTAACCCAATAGCCATCTATTTCAAGTAGGTGCTTTGAGACTTCTTCGAAACTATTCATACGCTCTATATTAAAGCCGAATTAGATATTAAAATGTCATTTTACATAAGTTTTACCGCTCTCCCTCACTTGCAGCATGAGTTTACAATCATCTCTACAATGTCCAGCATCTTTCCATTGTAAAGTAGCTTCAAAAAAAATCTGCATCAATACCCACTTTTGGGTAAAAATTAGAAAATCAAATATGCTACCATGCTCTTCCATAACGCTCGGTATCGGCCTTAATATCATATATAAGATCGAGCTACTCCTATTTTCGTCTGGATTTAAACCTATCTGTTTAACTTATACCCATGAAAAGTCTCATTTTACTACTTGCGACAGTACTGGGCATGTTAACCGTTTATGCGCAGGAAAAAGTTGATTTACCCGAGTACGGTATCAGCTTTGAAATACCAGTTGGCTGGAGTGCACAAAGCCAAGGTGACTACATTCTCGTGGGACACCAAAGTATGCCTGGATTGATCATCATTTTTGAAAATACCGCAAGTACAACGGCAGAGCTCCTGGCGAGCGCCAAAGAAGGCATTTATGACGAAGGAGTTAGCCTGAAACCTGCTGGAGATTTTACCTTGACCGGAAATAAAGTAGAAGGATACTATGAAGGTATGCTACAAGGCGCACAGGTAAAGGCCTTTGCTATCGGGCTGGTAAGTAGGGTTGGGAGCGGATTTTCTGCCATTGTCGTCACCGCAACCGATCTTTTTACCGAAAAGCACATCACAGAGATCAATAAACTTGCTGCGAGCGTCGTGTTCTCAGAAATTCCCGACACCTACAGTACTGAGCAGTGGAAAGGCTGGCTGACAGGAAGGCAGTTGCGATATATGTACACCAGTGGTGGATCTGATTACGGGGGAGGGTACAGCGGCACATCGCAAGACAGACGCATCAACCTATGCTCAAATGGCCGTTTTCTTTACTATTCCAACTCCAGTAGCAGTTTCGATGGGTCAGGAGGGTTTGGCTACACACAAGGAAATAAGGACAGTCAGGGAATTTATAAATTGGTGAGCAAAGCCGGCAGAACCTATTTGATCTTGGAATTTGAGAACGGCGAAACCTATGAATATGAAGTTTCAAGCAACGAATCTGACCATACTTTGCTCAATGGAGATCGCTACTTTGTAGTAGACCTGGAAAGATGTAATTAAAAAAGCCGCCCACTTGAAAAGGGCGGCTAGTACATTTTTATTAATCGTGATATTATATCTGACTCAATCCACCGTCTACTTCCAGTTCCACACCATTCACAAAAGATGCGTCATCAGAAGCCAGGAATAGGACAGACTTTGCCAATTCATCAGCAGAGCCGAATCTTCCCAGCGGTACTTGCTGTGAGAAACCAGCCCCCATCTCTTCTACAGCTTCCTGGGGCAAACCTAATTTTCCGTAGATAGGTGTCTCAATAGGGCCAGGAGCCACACTTACAGATCTGATCTTCCTGGCGCGAAGCTCACTTGCCATTACTCGAGATAGTGACCTGAATGCTGCCTTGGTAGCCGAGTAGACGCTTGTTCCATCAAACCCTTTCTGGCCGACAACCGAAGTATTGCTAATGATCACCGCACCGTCATTTAAGTGAGGTATGGCTTCCTTGATGAGAAAGAAGGGACCCTTCACGTTGATGTTGAATTGAGAATCGAAAAATTCTTCCGTGATGTCTGTGTGAGGGGCGAAATAGGCTACTCCGGCGTTGGCAAAGAGTATGTCTATTTTGCCAAAGGCAGCGACTGTATCTTTTACGACCTCTTTTGCTTTCTGTATATCTGCTGCATCGGCAAAGATTGCCTTTATGTCTCCCCCAACTTCAGCGACAGCTTCATCTAGCGCCTCCTGTCTTCGGCCAGTGATGACCACTTTGGCGCCTTCCTGTATAAATAATTTAGCAGTAGCTAGTCCTATACCGCTGTTTGCCCCAGTAATCAAGGCGACTTTTCCATCTAGTTTTCCCATTTTGAGTAACGATTTAAAATTTTATTTGAAATGATTAGTCCAATATACGATCAAACTGAAACAATCGTTCCAAATTAGATGAAAAAAATTATAATCTTGCGAGGATCTCTTTTATAACTCCCTCAAGATCAGACTCTAACATAGACGTAAGTCGAAGACCCTGTAAACTAGAAAAAAGGTACAGCGCCACTGTGGCAGCATCTTTCTCTGTCGAGATTTCTCCAAGACCCTGCGCCTTTTCAATCAATACTTTAAAAATCTCCACCACGTTTTCCTTATTTGCGTTGAGCAGATCGGATACTGAAGGATCATGGCTCATTTCAGAGGTACAGCCTGTCATCATACAGCCTTTACGATTACCTGACCGCACTTCATCCAAAATGCCTTTAAATAAAGATTGAATTGCCTTCAGTGGGGAATGTGCATCTTGTATGGTCTGGTTAAGCATTCCCAGCTGTTTGGCTTGGTAGTGCTTGATAGATTCCTCGTAGAGCGAAAATTTGTCGCCAAATGAATTGTAAAAGCTTGATCGATTTAAACCTGTCACATCTACGAGATCTTGCATAGAAGTACCATTGTAGCCTTTTTTCCAAAAAAGCTGCATCACATCTTCTATTACCTTCTCCCGATCAAATAAAACTGACTTTGGCACGCGAATTTGAGCTTATTTAAAAGTTCTAGAATTCTTCGAAATACACTTGTTTTGAAATCAACGTTCCAAAATAGTTTTTGTTTCTGACCAGTTTACTGCGCAGATGTAGTTACTACGCATTCTCTCCGTAAGCAGCTCCGGTAATCGCCGCGATAGAAATGAATAGTAACAGTCCCAACAATATTGCTGGAAACCATGCAGAAACGAATGCCTGGATACCATTTTTCCTGCCCCCTTTTCCCACACGATAAAAGTAAATCACAAAAAAAATAATGCTGGCGAGTAGCAGCAGAATCAGTATCCCATTGAATGCGTCCTCATCGTCAAGAAAATATCCATAACTGAGGTGGGTGATTAGGTAGACAGGCAAAAAGGGTAAGCAATAAGCATAAATAAAATGAGCCTGCACTTCTCGCTTGCTTAGTCCCTTATAAACAAGCAAATGGCTGGTGCTTCCTAAAAGCAAGGCAATGACTGTCCCTACAAAAAACAACAGCAGCACCACAAATTCCTGGATCAACTCCTCTCCTTCGTCTGTACCAGAATCTACCGAGACGAGCCGTGTAAAAATGACAAATATCAAAATATACTCAAATACGAGGTACGCATATCGAGTGTCCCTTAAGTAAGCAGGATCTTTTTGCAAAGCCGCCTCATAAACTGGCTTGAGCGTTAAGATCCCCAAAGATGTTGACAGAAAAAGTTTTAAATCCAGCCAAAATCTCCGGAATGCTGCAGTAAAAACAGAAAGCAATTCACTGTAAGCACTTTTTTCAATCATCTTCCCTTTTCATCTAGTAAACAACATCTGGCATTCAAACTAACTCAATGACTTGCTCCTCCACAATGGCAAAAACACGGTCGTCTTGTTTGGGTCTCACTTTCTTTATGCCTGTAAATTGCCCAAAAGCTGGCATGACACAATGATCATTACTAAAGAGAAAACAGGGCATGGTAATCCCTTGCCTTGCCCGGCCTCTAATGGTGACGCCCGGATGTATGTGACCAGAGATGTTGTATAAATCATCCTTTTCTCTAAAGTGTGTAAAAGAAAATGGAGGAATCTCCACGCGCTTTACCACCGTAAGACTTTCCGGATACCTAGAGAGAATATCGTGGTTTCCTTCGATGAGCGTGAAATCAATGTGACGGTAGCTGGCTAAAAAATCAATAAAATCCTGCCACTCCATATTTTGGTCGCTGTGAAAAAGATCTCCAAGAAAAAATACCTTTTCCGGTTGGATTTCCTGCAGCAGCCACTTTAGGTTGAAGAGGTCATGAAGGTGGACTTTTTTGGATATAGCAATCCCGTGCTTGCGGAAATGTCCTGCTTTTCCTAAGTGAAGGTCTGAAACCACCAAGGTGCGCTCCTCTTTCAGAAATAATGAACGCAGAGGATGGAGGTCCAAGGACACACCCTTAACCGATAAACCTGCACTATTCACCCGTATAGGGTAGCCATGTTTGCGTCCTGTAGAAAAATAAGAGATACCCACGAACCATCAGCTTTCCTTCTTCTATCCAGATTTTACAGTCGTACACGTTTCCGTTTTCGGGATCTAGGATCTCCCCCTTTTGAAATTCATCGTTGCCCTTATTGTATTTCATTTCGGAAATGATCTCCATTCCGATCACTTTCTGTCCTTTCTTTTCTCCCTCACATTCTGTACAAATCGGGTCGGGATCTTCACCTGGTTCTCTAAAAAGCTTGACAATTTTTCCGTAGTAAAGCCCGTCTTTTTCGTAGATCTCCACAACGGATCTGGCTTTGCCGCTTTCATCATCTATGGTCTTCCATTTTCTCAACACCTCATCTTGTGCGAACCCTATCAAACAAATAAATGCGAGAAAAACACTAAAAATCACTCTCATATCTAAATCAAATTCAACTTTTCCAATGGTGAAGATATTGAATCGACTGCCTAAGTTGGAAATACTCAAAATAAATTACCACGATACAATTCCGATTGCATCAATCAAATGCGCGCTCAAGCTCCATCTGCATCTTCAAAATCCGATCGGTTACCTCCTCGGTGCTCAATCGCTGCCTTCTGATGATGCTTACCAAAATAGGGAAGGCAAAAGGAGTTGGCTTTGCAATGTGTTTCAATACGATCTGCTGCCTGTTGATTCTGCGTATTGCCTCCATGAATCGAGACTGGTCTAGCTGAAGATTCATTACCTCATCAATGGACTGTTTAATGAGTAAATTGTCTTTGTCATAAGTATCAAAAACCTTGTATAGTATCCCAGAGGAAGCTTGCAGGTGTTTTGCCCTCACCGTTTTTCCAGGGTAGCCCTGAAAAATCAATCCAGCTATCGTGGCTACATCTCTGAACGTACGTTGAGCCATTTCAGTCATGTTTATAGACTCGTTTAGGTCTTCAAAAAGCTCCTCCTCCGAGAAAAGATCCAGTTCCAAGGCTTCTTCGATCGCTACTTCTTGATCGGAGAGCAATTCAAATCCATAGTCATTCATGGAGATGGAAAAGGTGATCTTTTGATTTTTACTTAGCCGGTAAGCGATGAGACCTCCCAAAACTTCATGTACGAACATACCTTCGAAGGTGAAAAAAAAGAGGTGATGCCCATAGTCGGTTTCGCATTTTTCGATAAGCAACGTATCGAGTCCCGGAATGATGGACATTTTACTCTGTAGGTCTAAGATGGGCTTGATCTTTCTCAGCTCTGGCGATTCGTACTTTCCATCTACCGCGGCTTGGAGCTTGATACGTATTTGATCAGAAAGTAAAGAACTCAGAGGCAGCCGACCCCCTCCCCAAGCCGGTGTTTTCCCGGACTTTTTCTTGGACTTTTTCACGAGCACAGACATTTCCTTTATCATCAGAAACTCCAGATTTTGTCCAGCAAACCAGAAAGTATCTCCAGGATTGAGCTTGGAAACAAAACTCTCCTCTACGGTGCCCAGGTAGCCACCTGAGATAAATCTCACCTTCATCGCCGGATCACCCACGATGGTGCCTATTGACAATTTGTGGCGCAATGCAGCTTTCTTGTTCACAATTTTATAAACACCATTGTCATTGTACACCCTTGCATACTCATCGTATTCACCTAGCGTACTACCACCCGTGGTGATAAACTGCAGCGCCCAGTTCCACTCTTCGCCTGTGATTCGCCTAAAACAATAGGTTTCTTTGATCTCGGACAATACTTCGAGCGGCTTAAAGCCCCCTGAAACCGAAAGGGTAACCAAGTATTGCACAAGCACATCAATGCATAGCTCTAGCGGTTTTCGCTGCTCAAATTTCCCTTCTTTAATCGAGTCACGCAGGGCAGCCCCTTCGATCAGTTCAAGGGAATGAGTAGGCACAAAGTAGATCCTGCTTACTTCACCCGGCCCGTGACCACTCCTGCCAGCTCGCTGCTGAAAGCGCGAAACCCCTTTTGGCCCTCCTATTTGTATCACTGTGTCCACAGGCCTGAAATCGACACCCAAATCCAAGCTTGATGTACAAACAACCAACTTTAACTTTCCCGCATGCAGCGCATCTTCTACCCACAAGCGGATGTTTTGGTCCATAGATCCATGGTGCATCGCCATGATTCCTGCCAGTTGTGGTGCTTCATTGAGTATGGCCTGGTACCACAGCTCAGTTTGAGAGCGCGTATTGGTAAAAAGTAAAGTGGTATTGCTGGACTCAATAATGGGCAACACTTTGTCCAGCAATCGGGTACCTAAATAGCCCGACCAGGGGAATCGCTCCACTTCATCAGGGAGTATTGACTCCACCACGATTTTCTTGTCGATATTGGCCTTAATCGTGACGGCTTTCTTATTTAAATCCTCACCTAGCAAGACGCGCTTTGCCTGCGGTAAATTCCCGATGGTCGCTGAAATTCCCCAAACTTTCAAATCATCTTTAGTAAGCTTCTTGATTTTGGAAAGCGCGAGTTCCATGGCTACCCCTCGCTTTGTACCGATGATTTCGTGCCATTCATCCACTATTACGGCGCGAATGTTCTTTAGGTAGTTTGGGTAATCACTCTGGCTAAGTAAAACATGTATGCTTTCCGGTGTGATCACCAGTGCTTGTGGTGCGGTCTTCTTTTGCTTCTGCCGCTCGCTTGTAGCTGTATCACCAGTTCGTAAACCCACCTTCCATCGGAGGTCTACCTCATCGCAGAAAGACTGCATCGCGCTTTGGATGTCTTTGGCCAATGCACGCAAAGGCGTTACCCAAAGGACTTGAACTCCTGGCGTGGGGTCTTCAAAATCTTGATATTTAAGCGACTCCAGCGCAGCAGGTACCCATAGCGCGTAGGTTTTGCCAGATCCAGTAGGAGCATTAAGAAGTCCACTCTTACCGCCAAGATATGCCTCCCATGTTTGTCTTTGAAAATCAAAAAGCTCCCACCCTTTTGAATGGACCCATTTTTCTCCTACCGATATGATTTCCCTATCTGTACGCATTCAAACAAAAAACCCCGGCCTGTTGGTCGGGGTTCTAAATCTCTTTGGATTTGCTTACTTCAGCGCATCAATTTTGGCTTGCACCTCCTCTTGAGTGCCACTAAGAATGTGCTCATGAGTTGTAATGGTACCGTCGATAATTTCTTCGATTGTAATACGTGCCTCTACTTGGTCCCCTTCGATAGCCTTCATCTCTATTTGTACCTCCTTTGAGCCAGGTGCCAAAGTAGACTCAGCTACCTCTGCTGTGGCAGAAACTTCCACCGATTTCTGGGCATGACTACCAGAACCATAAACCTCTCCTAAAATTGGCGCGATTACCAAGCCAACTAGGCAGGTAAGCTTGATCAAAATATTCATCGAAGGGCCAGAAGTATCTTTAAAAGGGTCTCCCACTGTATCACCCGTGACTGCCGCCTTGTGCGCATCAGAACCTTTGTAGGTCATTTCACCGTCGATTTCAATGCCAGCCTCGAAAGACTTTTTTGCATTATCCCATGCACCACCGGCATTGTTTTGGAAAATTGCCCACAGAACACCCGATACAGCCACACCGGCCATATAGCTACCGAGCGCCTCCGGTCCCATCAAAAACCCGATGAGAATCGGTGCAATAATGGTGATAGCACCGGGAAGCATCATTTCTCTCAATGCTGCTTTGGTAGAAATGTCCACGCACTTGCCATACTCCGGAGTGCCAGTACCTTCCATGATTCCGGGTATTTCTTTGAATTGCCTACGAACCTCTTTTACCATCTCCATGGCTGCCTTGCCAACAGATCGCATTGCTAACGCAGAAAATACGACAGGTACCATACCTCCTATGAATAGGGCAGCTAGCACATCCGCCTTGAAAATGTTAATTCCATCAATGCCAGTGAATGTAACGTAAGCAGCAAAGAGTGCCAGCGCAGTAAGGGCGGCTGATGCGATTGCAAATCCTTTTCCGATTGCAGCAGTAGTATTACCAACTGAGTCTAGTATATCCGTCTTTTCTCTTACATCTTCAGGCAGCTCGCTCATTTCCGCGATACCTCCCGCATTGTCAGCTATAGGGCCGAATGCGTCAATTGCTAGCTGCATGGCGGTAGTCGCCATCATAGCGGAAGCGGCAATTCCTACTCCATAAAATCCGGCAAGCTCATAGGCTCCCCAGATCGCAGCGGCAAAAAGTAAGATAGGAGCGAACGTGGAGATCATCCCAGTTGACAAGCCCGCGATTATGTTTGTGGCAGCTCCCGTTGCTGAATTTTGCACGATATCTACCACGGGCTTCTTACCTAGGCCGGTGTAATATTCCGTCATATAAGAAATAAGACCGCCCACTGCTAAACCAACCAGCACGGCTCCAAAAACCGCATTCGAAGAAATTTGTAAAGCACCTTCGCCAAAGAATACCATGGTCATTTCCCTAGGCAGTAAAAGGTCAATAAGGAAGTAACAAGCAATGGCAGTGAGGATAATTGATCCCCAATTACCTTTATTCAAAGCAGACTGAACCTGCGCCTCCTTAGCATTGTCACCTGAAATTTTAATAAACAGTGTACCTAGGATCGAAAATACAATCCCAAGACCCGCAATCACCAGTGGCAACAAGATTGGGCCAATTCCATTAAAAGCATCATCAATTGAGCCACCCATGTCTCGGATCACGTAATTTCCGAGAACCATAGACGCCAATACCGTGGCTACATAAGACCCAAAAAGATCTGCACCCATACCGGCAACATCTCCCACATTATCCCCTACATTATCAGCAATGGTAGCAGGGTTTCTAGGATCATCTTCGGGAATTCCAGCTTCGACTTTACCAACTAAATCGGCTCCAACATCAGCAGCTTTGGTATAAATACCTCCACCTACACGGGCAAAAAGAGCGATGGATTCAGCACCCAAAGAAAAACCTGCTAAGGCCTCTAGCACCACAGTCATGTCCTCTGTATTGGTCCAGGTGCCATTCATGAAATACTTAAAGAGCAAAATAAAAAGCACAGAAAGTCCAAAGACTGCAAGGCCAGCGACCCCAAGACCCATCACCGTACCGCCCGTGAAGGAAACTTTTAGCGCTTGCCCAAGACTAGACCTGGCGGCTTGTGTGGTTCTGACATTTGCTGCAGTAGCTATCCGCATCCCAATGTTTCCTGCTAGCGCAGAAAAAAATGCACCAATCACAAACGCAATGATTATAAACCAATGAGTGGTCTCTACTAATGAGGCAATAACCCCAAGCAGGGCACCTGCAATTACCACGAAGATGGCAAGGATTCGATATTCAGCACTGAGGAACGCAAGGGCTCCTTCACGAATGTAAGAAGCCAGTTCTTTCATCTTAGGTTCTCCGGCATCTTGGCTGTTTACCCAACGTGATTTTACAATCATCACTAATAGGCCTACCAGCCCCAAAACAGGCACTAAATAGATTAAATTCTTCATGAGTTAAATGAGGTTTTCAAAAATAGGCCGCAAAGATAGAATTTATACCCTCTTTTGAAAACCTGAATTGTGCGGAAAAGAGGCCGCACCGCCTACTTTCAGTATATAATCAAAAAACCCATCCGGACGTCATACGGATGGGTTTTACTTAATCGAAAAATGATGCAAAAAACTGCTAAGCCTAGCGTGATTTAGTATTAGAGTTGATAAAGTTTAGAAATTCATTTCGTACATCTTTATCATTAAATTTTCCGTCAAAAAAAGCTGTTCCTGTGGTGCTATTGGTATCATTAACGCCCCTTGAAGAAACACAAAGGTGAGTGGCATCCATTATTACCGCCACATCGTTTGTTTGGAGCAACTCTTTTAACTCGTTTCCTATTTGCATTGTAAGTCGCTCTTGCACCTGGGGCCTTTTTGCGTAGTACTGTACAATACGGTTGATTTTAGATAAACCTATTACTCTTCCGCTGGAAAAGTAAGCAACGTGTGCTCTCCCGATGATTGGCACAAAGTGGTGTTCACAATTTGAATAGAACGTGATATCTTTTTCAACAAGCATTTCTTTGTACTGATACTTGTTGTCAAAAAGTTTAATCTCTGGCTTATTAGCTGGATTCAGACCAGAGAAAACCTCCTTTACGTACATCTTAGCCACTCTATATGGAGTTCCTTGGAGGCTATCATCTTCAAGGTCTAGTCCTAAGATTTGCATGATCTCTTTGAAATGCTTTTCAATCAGTTCGATTTTAAGCTCATCATCCTGCTCAAATGCATCAGCTCTGAGAGGTGTATCTACAGACCAGCCTGTGTG
>JBCCLV010000099.1:0-14749 GCA_039026695.1 Bacteroidota bacterium | reverse complement strand
CTATGATGTTTGTGATGTGGGTTTCATCGCCATTTATTAAATCCCGATCCGCCCTCTCAATTAGATTGATTCTGCCACCCCTTTGTTCAATTTGGATGGAGATGTGCTCCTTGGCATGCGCAACCAGCTCGCTCATTTTTAAGAGCTCCTTCTTTAGGTTAAAATCTTGACGATCAATAGCTGCAATCTGCAGTACCTTTTCAACCTGTGTACCTAATCGTTTATTTTCCTCTCCAATCACATTGATGTACCGTTCTCGAAGTGGATTCTGTTCAATGTCTTTGTCAGTTAGGGCTTCTACTGCTAGAGAGACGGTGGAGATTGGGGTCTTCAGTTCATGCGTCATGTTGTTAATAAAGTCAGTCTTCATTTCGGATAGCTTCTTTTGCTGAATGATGGTTCTGATGCTGTACCCAAAGCAGAATAGAATTACCAAGGCCAGGAGACCGGAGCTAAGTAGTGAGGTCCAAATCTTACCGAATAGGTAACCGCCCTTTTCGGGGAAGCTAATTACCAGCTGACTGTTGTCACTGTATAGATCATTAGGAAAGAGGCTGGCCTTTAAAGTACTTTTTGCTAATTCATCGGGTACAGCGCCCTTTGTGTAGTAAAGGAATTGGTCACCCTTGGCATTCGCGACTCCATATGCGTATTCTAAGGCAATTCCTTTGTTCTTAAGTTCATACTTAAGCAAAGTATCCAGTTGCCCAGGATTGATCCTGGCGGCTAAAGGCTTTTTCGATCCCATGAGATCTTCCATCACGTCAAAGGTGAGTTGATACTTTTTTGAAACCCGGGCCAGTCTATCCTCAAGCTCTTGAATCCGCACGTCTTTCGCGCGCAATTCGTTTCCTCCGAAATCTGGCTGCTGAGAAAATGGATAGAAGAAGTTCGAAGCTGTGCTGGAAAAATTAAATACCACCTCGAAGCTTCCATTGCTCATTGTATCAGAAAAGGCTAAAACCTGCTCGCTCCCACGCTCCAGAATTTCCATTTTTGGGTTAGCCGCTATTCCGAATCCAGCCGAATTACCGACTTGAGTTGCGGCCTGTCGGGCGCTGGCAACTGCCCTTACCGAGGAATCATAAGAAGGGGTATTGGCTAGGAAATTAAGTTTCTGATAGGCATTTATTGTCTCCTGACGCTCTAGCTTATTTGCCACACCGTTCAGTGCTTCCATCACATTTTTCTGAAAACGATCTTCGTTTTCTTTAACTAAACGCCCAATCCAATACAGCTGAAAGGCGATCAATCCGATCATAGAAATGCCCATAAGGCCTACTATCCACCGTAACGTCACTCTTTTCATCATTCAAAAATACGGATAGCGTCAACCTACGTGCTCCATTTAACTATTTTTAGCAAATAGTAGTCTTGCTGCATGCTTATAGAAGCTAGCACTCTCCTTTCTACCTTGATTAGTCCCTTACAAAAATGACCGTTAGTTAACTTGAAGCTAGTACTGATAGAATTCGATTATCATGCAGAAGTACTGCGGGATACATGTCTGCTGCTTTCGAAAGCTGAAGTGGATGTCTACCTGCTTACAACAGATAAAATCTGGAGGCAAGTGGCACTGAAAGAGGAAAATCTTCCTCGATTTACGGTGAATCTAGTGAATAGGAGAAGCAAAATTCCAGCTTTTGTAAGTGCCAAACTGGATGAGATCCATAAAATGGACTTGGTTCTTCTAAACACGCTGGCTTCACACTATCAATATTTCGCTCGCACCGATTTTCGCATTCCCCTTGCGCTGCGGATACACAATACACAGACCTATTTGGGTAAAAAAGTACGATTTGATTTTGGAAGCGGCTGGCAAGATTGGAAGTATAACCTGCGACACATTTTTGGAAAGTCAATTGGAAAGTTGGATTGGTACTATCGCAAAAAATTCCTGCAGAAGGTCAATTTCTTTGTCTTTCCATCGAGAGCTATGGTTTCTTTCGCCCAAAATAATCATCAGTATGCCTCTAAAGTGAACGATATTGTTTTACCGCTCACATTTTACCATCCGCTTGAAAGCGAACAGCACGATACCAAAAGTCGAGTTTCTGTTGTGATTCCCGGAACTGTTGAGAAAAAGCGGAGAGACTACAAAATTGTGGTGGAGGCGCTTCGCTCTATGGATGCTCATGATCTTGGCAAGATAGCGCTTTGCCTATTGGGAAAAATCGACGATTGGTATGGTCGGGAAATTCTCAACGAACTTCTGGGTTTGGAGGGGCTTGAAGTCCGCCACTTTTCTGATTTTGTGCCTCAAGATGCCTTTGAGCAAGCAATGCGACGGGCTGATTTTCTTCTATTGCCACTACAGTCCAAGGCACGGTATCAAATTTATCGAGAGTATTACGGTAGTTCCAAAATCAGTGGTGGCGAAAGTGCAATGATCAAATACGGTAAGCCTGCCATGATCCCTTCATTTTACAAAGTAGATGATGCCTTGACTGAGCACGCACTTTTCTTTGATTCAGCAAATGAACTAAGGGGGCTATTAGAAAAAGCAGCATCTCACAAAACAGAAGCAAGCGATGGGAAATGGGAACAATTTGGTATTGAAAAAACTGCTCGTAAGACAAAAGAAATCCTTGAATCGTTGGTGGAAAAAGACAAAAGCGCCAGCTAGGAAATTGGCTACAAACGAGCCTTTACAAATTTGACTTGACAGCAATTATTTCGGGATTAGTGATATTGAATTGGAAATTGTAAGATGGTTAGGTGATTTCAAGGCTGTCTACCAGCGTATTAAAGCTAGATTTGCAGTTTTCGGGTAAATGAAAGTCATCTATTTCCTTCTCAAAGGGTCCTACAAACAGATCATCATTGCTGCAACGATCAGTATTTGCTCTGCGGCATTGTACATTTTAGCCATTCGGGCCTTCAATGACATATTGAAATTTGAGGAGGCTACCGTGACGGAACAATTTGGTCTTATGGTGTTTTCCGTATTGCTATCTGCTTTGCTAGCGGTCTTCGCTGGACATTACACAAATAATCACTTTGAATACAAGATTTCTGGCGAGCGCATTCGGTCCTCTGAGCTTGTGCTAAAGTCCACTTTCTATAAGATCGAAAAGAACAGGGAAATGATCATCCCGACCCTTTTTAACGACATAAATACCATAGGCACTTTTGCTAAAAGCCTACCTGATTTCATCGTTTCTTTTTTCACGGTTCTGGCCATCTGGACTTACATGTTTTCAATTTCATGGCAGTTCACATTGATTTTCATCGGCGTTTTTGGGGTTTCGATCACGATTATATTAACCTCACAGTCTTACCTATTCAAGGAGGAGAAACGCGCTATTCACCAGCGAAATATTTTGCATCGAAGACTGCATGGACTGGTGGATGGCTTAAAAGAACTGACCTTAAACATTGAACACAAAAGTGTTTACTCCAAAGAGCTCATCGGGCCCGCAAGCGATGGCTTTGCAAAGCATAACATCAATCGTAATCGCGTTTTGATTGCTGTAAGTAAGATTTCGGAATCGTTTATTCTAATTTCTTTGGGAGTAATTATTTTGATCTCCATTTATTATTTCCAGTCTGGACGCGACTTTTTCATTGAGTTTTTTGCCATGGTTACATTCACATTGGCCCCGCTTATTCGTATCGGACTGTTTTTTAGCACTTTGAAAAAGGCGGAGGTAGCACTAGAGCAGATAGGTTCTCTAGATGTGATGCTGAGCGAGATCAAAACGAAACGCGAGGAGACGCAGCTCTCGGAAATCCAAGGAAAAAGCGCTGATCAGGAGACCATTATATCACTCAGAGATCTTCACTACGATTATATCTCTGACCAGGAGAAAACTTTTACTGTGGGTCCGTTTAATCTTGACATTCTGAAAAATGAAGTGCTTATTGTAAATGGGGGCAATGGCAGTGGAAAGACTACTTTAATCAAGATGCTCACTGGACTTTATAAGCCCTCTCAGGGAGAGATCACTTATTTGGGGACTAAGGTTGGGACGCAGAATTTGGATGCCTATCGAAATGTTTTCTCCGCTGTTTTTGCTGATTCTTTTGTATTTCAGGATTTGCGATATATCAAGCATCCAAGGGTGCTTGAGTTGCGCGATCGGTATTTGAAAATGCTGGAAGTGGAAGATAAAGTTTCGGTAGATGATGGAATTAAGCTATCAACCACGAGCCTCTCTATGGGACAGATGAGCAGGCTCAATCTTTTTCGGGCGCTACTAGAGGACAAAGAAGTTTACGTTTTTGATGAATGGGCAGCGAACCAAGATCCATACTTCAAAGCAAAATTCTACAATGAGCTTTTGCCTTTATTAAAAAAGGAGGGCAAAACAGTCATTGCGATCTCGCATGATGAGCATTATTACCATGTAGCAGACAGACGTGTTACCGTCTCGCAGCGAAAATTGCTTCTTAACTAAGATTGGAAAAGGTAGTCATTGGTATTGCCACCTACTGCCGACCGAAAATGTTGGCGCGTGGCTTGGCCTCTTTAGCGGAACTCGAGTTGCCAAATGATGTTGAGGTCACCTTGATCGTAAGTGACAATGATAAGGATCGCAGTGCATCAGATGTTTTTGAGTTACAAACCAAAAACCTAAAGTTTCATGCTATATATCTCGTAGAAGAGAAGCAGGGCATTGTCCCAAACAGGAATAGGGTGCTGCAACAATCGATGGAAATAGGAGCGAAGTACCTTGCTTTTTTTGATGACGATGAGACAGTGCATTCAAAGTGGCTGATCTCTTTATTGGATACCGTGAGCCAATATAAAGTGCAGGCAGTGTGGGGGAAAACGATTTACAGCATTCCTCCTAATGCCGCACCCTGGCTACATAAGCAGAACTTTTTTGGCGGAGAACAGCCTCCTACTGGTACCAAGCGACGAGGTGCCAGCACCAATAATGTGCTTATAGATCTCACTTTTCTGAAGAAGCATGGATTACAGTTTGACGATCGATTCAATGATATTGGAGGATCAGATTCATTCCTGTTCCGAAAAGTGAGGGATCATGGAGGTACTGTGGTTTCATGTCAGGAAGCCATTACGTTTGAAGAGGTCCCTGAAACTCGCGCTACAGAAGCATGGATTTTGCGCAGGGCTTACAAGAATGCACATACAGAGTACCGAAGGGCATCTGTTCGAAAAGGCAGACTTTTCGCAGGTTTACTGGTGGTGGGTTATAGCTCCTGGCTGTTGATTTGCTACACAGCTACCGTCTTTCTTTACCGAAAAAACAAATATGAATTAACTGTATTCAATAGACGAAGAAAAGCCAAGATCAAGGGGTTTTGGGATGCACTGCGTGGGGGGACTCACCAAGAATACAACGTTGTACACGGAGGATAGTCGCTTATTTTCTCGTAATCAGCCAAAAAAACGGGGATGCAAGAATAGAGAGTGGGTAGCAAATAAAACTTACAAGAGCAGCAAAAATCCATCCATCGGATTTTTCAGGCACTTTACCCGCGAGCAGCTCGTCGTAGACCTTATCAAAGCGATCCCAGGTTCCTGGAAAGTGCATTACTGGCGGGGAAGTTCCTGTTCTGCGATTGTAAAAAAATCCATTCCTGGCTTCATAATCTTTTGGTACTTTCTGGTGCCGGTGGAGCTTAAACAACTTTAAGATATTTCGCTCAAAGATGAAAAATGCGAAAGCTTGCCATCGGCTCAAGTCAGGGAACTTCAAAACACAAAACCTGCCTCCGGTTACCCCTAGCAATTCATGATTTGAGTCGATCTTCAGCGTAAGATCATTAGAAGCAAAGCTGCTTTCCACATAAAATCTACTAAGTACATATTGATCACTTTTGATCGGGATCAACTTTTGCTCGTCGCACAGATCAATCTCAAGTTGCTTCTGGATCTGCTCAAGCATTTCTTTCAGTTTCTGTGCTGTTCCGATGTAGGACCCGGAGTTTAAAAATTGAAAAATAGTAGCTTGTTTAGGATACTTTCTCAAAAAAGAAATCCACTTTTTAGGCTCCTTATACATAAAATTGGACTCCCCAGAAAAAAGCACATCTGCACCCTGCGCCTTAAACCGACTTAAAATTTTGTTGGATGAGGAGGTAATTGCCACATCGTAAGCATCCGTTACCAGCACGATGAGATCCGGATCTGCTTGCGATAAGAATTCGTACAGCAATTTGAGCTTAATGACATTCTGAGGCCATGGATTTCTAATCAACACTTTTAGGTTTACATCAAACGTTTCGCAGGATTTTTTAAGGTAATTTTTGTCAGCAAGTGCCTGATCAGCAAAAGTGAGTAGTAGTAGTAAACGCTCCTCCATGCTCGAGCTCATTTAGCTATTGCTTGTGAATAGTTTCACTTTCCAATTGCCAGTGATCATTTGACTAGGTTAGGTTTGGTCATATCGTAGCATCCATCGCAGTGCTTTTTGTGTCCAAAAAGATAGGATCTTGATCCTATCAGTGTTTTTGAGAATGGAAAGTCAGCAGGATAGAGATTGAAATTGATCTTACTCTGGATATAATCATCAAAGCTTGAGCCGAAGGCAATAAAAGTAGTATTTGGGTGATGCTCAAACCAGTAGGCGCACAGGATTTTGGCAAGCATTCCAGACATAAGCAGCACTACAGCTCCTGCTTCAAATGTATGCTCTTTGAGTGTGTCGTATTCTTCGTGCGCATTTCTAAACGGAACACGTATGATGTTTTCTTCTGTAAACTGTAAACCCATTTTGCTGAAGAATGTGACATCTTGATTGATGTTGACCACAAAGTACACCTTCCGGCTCCTTATCGCACCCAGGATTCTGGGGTACTTGCTTAGATTATGGTGGAAGGTCATTGCCGGGATAGTAAATTGATCAACTGGTCTTAATTGCTTTGCGTACTCGCTCAGTTTGGGATGCGAGATTTGGCAAGGAATACCTATGAAGTAGTAGTCTTGCCTTTTCAGAAATGCGGCTTTGAGTAGCTCTCCGAGTTGTTTGTTATACTTATCCTGAATCCGTCCAAAGTAAGACCCGAACCATACCTCTTTATGATCTTGCGCCTGGTACTTTTGAATAAAAGTCATTTCGCCATCATTGAAGTGAGTAAAGGAAAATGCTTGGCCAGCCTCGAGATACCCAATTAGCCTTTCTATATTCTCTTTTATTTCGGGTGTCTGATTGTGGCGGAATCTAAAAATCTCGTGATCTTTTCTCTTTCCTGTATTGAAAATCCAAATTTTGAAGATGGACCAAATGGAGTGAACATAGGCTGTGGTAGAGACCAAAAAGTCTGCTAGTTGTGCTTTTCTACCATCTTGAGGATTGACAAAAGCAGGAACTGAATTCATTCGACAATTGTAAACTCTTCCTCCCTTTTTTGATAGATCCCAAGGATGTTTGTGGATTTGCTTATCACCAAGCCTTCTTTTTTCATGATTGTAAAATATAAGCCCATGCCGTAGTGAAAAAATAGGCCAACGGGCCACCGAGCACCTTCCCTCTGTGATTCCAAATACTTTTTGCTCCCGATCAAGCTGCTGTACAAGAGCTGATTTTTCTAAGCCGAAAGCCACATCCAAATAGTAGCGATGGAAGACATCTACTTCGGATGATTTTACCTCGGAATGAAAAAGGGCATGTTTTACTTTTTCAGTGCTGTAAGCCGTTTCTAGTTCCTCAAAATACTGAATCAAATCTGCTGCGGTGGCTGCCAAATATCCGCTTTTAACATAGTGGTAAGTTCCTCGTTCTCGCGGATAGTACTTCCAGTAGAATAAATTAACGCCCGACACATTAAATGGAAAGAAGGCACTTGCGCCCAATAGTACATTGCACTCCAGCGTAATGAACAGTTTTTGAAAATCACTTTCATTCATCTGGCTTTGGAGCGGATCACTGGATAGAACTACTAGTTCATCGACCGGCAACCTATTGATGTCCTCTTTGAGCTGTGGCAGCCCGGACTCCTCATACTTCGCTACAAGAAGCTGTTTCATTTGCTTAAGTTAGCTTGGTTAGTTGGTTTACCTTTTTCAATCATTACGTTGTAAAGAGCGACATAATACCACACCCCAACCCCAAGGTGTAAGAGTCCGAAGTACCATTCAGGCTTAATAATTCTGATAGCATAGCCTACAAAAAGTAGGGCAAACGGGATATAAGCTTTTCTCTCTAGCGTGATCAATATGATGAATGGCATGCACCAAACCAATAGTTGGCGGTGGGTCACAAAAGTGAAGAAGGCTAGGGTTACCATCAAGATCCCTGCATAGTAGATGTAATTTCTGCTGTTTGCTTTTAAACTTGGAAGTCCCAGTAAACCGATGAATAAGACACCCCAGATCACCTTTGCATAGGGAATGCTTAAATGATCAAAAAGATTTTTGATCGTCCCAATTCCGACCTCTTCGCTGGCGGCTCCTTTCCAGAGCGGATGCCCCAAGAGGTTTTCTACGAAAACGCTGGGACAATTGAGAATAAAGGGAAGAAACGCTCCCAAGATGATCAAGGCAGCGGCAATGCCCATTACAAAAGTAGATTTGATACTTCTGGTTTTTAGTAGAAAAACGGGAAACAAGCCCAGTGGAAATTGCTTTAAAAGAAACCCAAAACCAGTCCATATTCCCACTCTAAAAGTTTTTTCTCGGTGCATGTCGAGTAAGCCAAGCAACAGAAAGAGCACCGTAAACCCGTCCCAATGTGAGATTCCTACCTCAATGAGAGAAATAGGATTTAGCGCATAAATAGCTGAACTAGTCATTGCGATTTTTTGGGTGCCAAAATTTTTGAAAAGGAGAAAGATCGCTATCGGGACAAAGGCGTCCCCAAGGCCAAGGGGCAGATTGATCAAAAAGACCTGTAGGAACGAGACGTCACCTGCTACCCAGAGCATGATTGCCGCTAGGTAGGGATAGAAAGGCGTATGATTGTAAGGGCAGTCACAATACAGCCAGGTGTTTTCTAAAATGCACGCCGCTATTGGGAGTCTGTAGCCCACAAAATCAGGAGCCGTTCCAGCAAAGTTGATAGCGATCAAGCGCGCTACTAGTCCTGCAATCCAAATCCAGGCGAGTGTTTTTGGGACATCAGTTTTTAAAGGGGCGAGATAGATGGATTTCTGGTGCAAAAGCGCTTGAAATTGAGTGTGTCCGGACCAAACAGTCAGTGAAGGGGCAAATCTACATTGTTGTGCTTTAGGCGTGCACAGCTAAGTTGATGTCTTTTTCTATCAGGGCTTGAGTATCCAGATCCTGATAGCGCAGAGCTAGATTACTGCAATTTCAGCGTTTTGTACCGTATTTATTTTCATTTTGCACCCCTGTATACTTTCATTTCACACCTTCTTTTGGGTTCTGTTTTCACCTTTAAATTTTATTTCCAACCCTTATTTCTAATTTTGGGCAATGCCAAAATCGTCGAACAAAATTTCACTTGTAGTCCCGGTGATGAACGAGGAGCAGAATATTGCGCCTATGATAGAAGCCATTGATAAAGCCATGGAAGGTTGGGATTATGAGGTGGTGTTTGCAGACGATGGCTCTTCCGATCAGACAATTGCCAACATTAAAAAATTCTCTAATCGGCACGTGAAGGCTGTAATCTTTAATAAAAACTATGGGCAAACTACCGCCATGGCCGGTGGGATTGCTGAGGCAAGTGGAGACTACATTGTGACGTTGGATGGAGATCTTCAAAACGATCCTTCTGATATTCCAGCAATGATCAGGAAAATGGAGGAGGAGGAAGTGGATGTTGTAGCAGGCATAAGGGCAAAACGGCAGGATGGAATGTTTTTGCGGAAGATACCGAGTAAGATTGCCAATGCCATGATTCGAAAGCTAACCGGGGTTTACTTGCATGATTACGGCTGTACACTTAAAGTTTTTAAAAAGGACATTGCGAAAAATCTGGGCCTTTACGGTGAGCTACATCGCTTTATCCCGGTGTTGGCACAGCTACAAGGGGCCAGGCTAGCCGAAATGCCGGTGAAGCATCACGCGAGAATCCATGGAAAGTCTAAGTACGGTCTAGGACGTACTTTCAAAGTGATCAGTGACCTGATGCTGATGGTTTTTTTCCAAAAGTATTTGCAAAGGCCCATGCACCTTTTTGGTGTTTTGGGTATCGCACTTTTTGGGATTGGGTTAATGATCAATGGTTATTTACTTGCATTGAAAGTGCTGGGTGAGGACATTGGCGGACGGCCACTACTGATCCTGGGCGTCACACTATTACTGGGAGGAATCCAACTTATCACGATAGGAATTGTGGCAGAATTGGTGGTGCGTACCTACTTCGAAAGCCAAAACAAATCCACTTATCGGGTCAAAGAAGTATTTGTCGGTAAATAAGCCCATAGCAGCGGCATGAAAAAACCCGCCTCAGATCAGATGAAAAAGGGCGCAAAATTGGTTGCAAAGCTGCTGCTCACTGGATTGGCGATCTACTTTGTTTTTACGAACATTGATTGGGGTCAAGTAAGTGGGCACCTGTTAAATGCCAATCTTCTTTACCTCCTCTTTGCCACCTTCTTTTTCATAGGGTCAAAAGTGGTGAGTGCATATCGACTGCAATTGTTCTTCCAGGCGATAGACCTTAAAATATCTGATCGCTACAATTTGAAGTTGGCCTGGATGGGCATGTTTTACAACCTGTTTTTACCGGGCGGAATAGGGGGAGATGGGTACAAGGTCTACCTGCTTAATAAGCAGTTTGGTACTAAAGTAAAGCTGTTGATACAAGCGACCCTGCTCGACAGGATTTCAGGTTTGGTTTCTTTGCTTATCCTAGTAGGCGTGGGTATTTTGGTACTCAATGAAGGCGAGATCCCAAAATGGGTAAAATTGGCAGATATGGTTTCCCTGCTTCTGGTGATTCCTGTCTTTTATTTAGGATGCCGAGTAATGTTCAAGTTTTTTCGGAGCGTGGCGTTAAAATCGCTTCTTTGGTCCGTAGGCGTGCAGTTCTTGCAAGTAATCAGTGCTGTTTTGATTCTTGCTTCTATTGGGGTGTCTAAAAATCTGGTTGCATACAGTGTGCTTTTTCTCATTTCCTCTTTCGTTTCCATACTGCCATTTACCATCGGGGGGTTAGGTTCACGTGAGTTCACATTTTTAATCGGGTTCCAATATTTTGGCATTGAAGAATCTTACAGCATAGCGTTAAGTCTGCTTTTCACCTTGATCACTGCCCTGGTCAGTTTTGGAGGTATCTTCATGAAAGTTCAAAACGAAGGCTGATAAAGTAGACCTAATCTTCCTCCAGAGATTAGTCTTTTTTGAAAAAGCTGCAACAGCGTTGCGATAAGTGACGGAACCTCTACTTTTGCCCATTCATTCAAAATTTCTTTACGTAGGTGAAGTCCAAGCAATCCTCCGATCCTGTAAATAAAGTTCCTGTAGTCATATTAAATGGTTTCTTGGGTTCCGGTAAGACTACTCTATTGCGGAATTTACTGGTACAGGCGACAAAGAAAAATCTGTCAGTGTCGGTGATTGTAAATGACATGAGCGAACTCGATGTAGATGGTGAAATTATTGCCAATACGGAGATCGTGAGGAGGGAAGATTACAATTTTGAGTCCATTTTTTCTTGTGTGCTCAGCAGTAAGAAAGGTATAAAAAAATTGGAGCAGGTCCTTAGTAGGATGCTATCTAGCCGCAAGCCGGATCTTGTGATCATAGAAACTTCGGGGAGCTGTCATCCAATGCCCTTGGTGCAGTTTTTCAAAACGTACCCAAAAGCTTCGCTAACGGGTGTCTTGACTTTGGTTGACAGTGTAATGCTGACGCAAGATTTTGATCAAGGGAAGATGATTGTGCCTCGGTTAAGGATCAACTTGGAAAACAAGCAACGGAATACGGTCAATCTTCTGGCAGAGCAAGTGATGTTTTGTAGCCATCTCTTATTGACCAAGGCAGATCGGTTGCCAGAAGGTACACTGCAGAAAGTTGCCCAGTCTTTGCATCCACTAAATCCTCATGTAAACATCGTTTCAGTGCCCTGGGGAAAGTTGTCGGTGGATGAAGTAATGAAATTGCCAAAATATGATTTTCATCGGGTAGCGAAATTGGTTGAGGAACTCACTCCCGTCTTAGCGGAGGAAAAAGAGGATGATCGGCCCTACGATCTGGCCACCAGGGTCATAAAAGATGATCGGCCTTTCCACCCTCAGCGATTGTGGGACACATGCAATCAGTTTCTAGGAGAAAAGATCTATCGAAGCAAAGGTTTTTTCTGGTTTCCTACCCGGGATAAAATCTCACTCCTTTGGAACCAGGCTGCAGGCAGCATCAATTTGGAGTTGGTTGGATACTGGCGCTCAGGTGTTTTGGAGGAGGAAAATAGTGGGCTGCTAGAAGTGGAAAAAAAACTACTAAAGGAAAGGATGGCACAAGAAAAAGGGCGATTTGGAGACCGGCACTGCCATCTTACGGTAATTGGAGACAAAGCCCAGGTACAATATTTTGAGCAAGCCTTGCTTCGATGCTTCCTTGATGAAGAGGAAATAGAGTCCTGGCAAGCTGGGGGAGATTTCCCCGACCCTTGGCCTCAAACTACAGTCAAGGTCTCATGATATTTTAGTCTCTAATATTCGTTTTGTGCTGGAGTGAACACCACTTTCTCTTAGTAATTTCATGGAGAGCAGTTAGAGATCCGATGTTTATCAATACGTATCGGATCAAAGAAGCAGCGGGAATGCTAGAGGATGCTTCAAAATCGGATGTTTCGGTGCTTGAAATTGCTTATCAAACAGGCTTTAATTCCATAGCTCCGTTCAATAGAGCCTTTAAAGCCACAACCGGAATGACACCTACTGAATTTCGGCGCAGTAAGTCTTTTCGGGATCAATCGCTGACTGTGGCTTCTGCTTAATTCGTTTTAATGCCTCACAGACCTTTCCAAGTATTTGTCCATCCAAGTGATTCATCATTCGATAAGCATAGCCTCATCTGTGCGTAATAATTATGCACCTACTTTCAAGACCCAGGTGAAGCAACCAACGTTGGCCTCTGAGGAAATCGAAGAAAAAGTGGAAGCGCAATAGAGGTGTTTATTTGACATAGCTACCTCGCTTATTGCAAAGCAGAGCGTTAAGCTGTTTACGTCCCATTTCCAGTTCATCTTATTCGTGGAGCATACCTTCCCGTTTTATACAAATTGGCGCTATGCTCTCAACGCACTCAACAAAAATTGAAAAAAAATTTGTCTACTTGTCCAAAATGATTTGTGCCGCTCGTCTCTAGGGAAATCAATATTTTCTACTAAAGAAACACACAATGAAATTCTACTTACTTACCCTGGGGATACTTTTTGCGATTTTGATCATCGCCGGAAAGCCCAAAACTGAAAGCGAAATGGATTACGAAGATTACTTTGATGAGTTCTTCGGCTATTTTAACACGCACGATTGGGAATCTATGGCCAATATGTATGCTGAAAAGAGCAGCATAAAAGATCCTGTATTTGGCATTGAAGCGGTGAGCCGTACAAGAGCAGACATTATCGGCCATTACTCTGAACTCAGTGAAATGATTCCAGACGTGAAGGATTCCGTGCTCAATATTTATCCCTCGGGAAATACAGTGGTCGTGGAGTTCATCTCTACAGGTACCGCCCCGGACGGCAATCAATTTCAGCTGCCTATTTGTGCGATCATGACTTTTGAAGATGGTTTGATCGTCAGTGATCATGTCTATTACGACAACTTCTAGGATCTGGATGAAGCTTAGGTACGCTTCTTTTCAGGCTTGCTGAAAATTAGACATCCGATGTTTTCAAAACATCGGATGTCTTCTTTTTTGGCTAAACCAAGCTGACGCAGAACTAAAGTTATTTACCTGTTATTCTCTTGAAATAGAGACCTTTAAACTGCTCGGTATTGATTGTGAAACCACTTTCATCTTCATGCATGACCATACTGGCAAAAAACCATCGGTCCCCCTGATATCGGTTGTCGTAAAGATGTGAAAGCTGGATTCTTCCTGCTTTTGGGTGGCTTGCATAAAGTCCATTGTCATCTGTTTCAAGTTTATAAACTAGATTCAAGAGGTCATTGTAGTAGGCTCCTGAAAAGTTGGTAACTGGTGGGCTTGCTGCACTCGGAGAGAATCTTTCAAATTCCAATGCACGTACGTCTCCTGATTTAAAGGTCATGCGGTCTTGATTGAAGGTAATGAAAACCTGTTCTCCCCCACCGATGACCATTTGGAATCGATTTTTAGAAATTGGAATGAGTGAATTTTCGCGACCGTCCCTTCTCTGGTAGCGAAGTGTATCGTTTCTTAGTTCGATACTTCTTGAGAAGCAGGCACTTTCATTCCAGTAATTGCCTTCATAAGACTTGAGCGTCTTGGTTTTGAGCTTGACTGTTTCCAAGTTTTGAAAATCGATCTCCGCATCCTGGAAAGTATCCCCGATAAAATGTTGCGCCAGATTCATTCCCAAGAAGCCACTGTATTCCATTCCTGAGCTTAAAGTAATTACAGTGAAATCCTGCTCAGGGATGAATTATGGAAAGTACCCAAATTATAGCTGAAGCACGAAAAGAAAGTTTTAGGAGGTTCTATTTTTGTTTCAGTATTTAGTCTTCATTTGCAAAACAAATACTTTTTATCTACGTTTGGTCTTCAATTAAGAAACAAACCGGCCAAGGGCTAACCTAATACTTGAGGGTGTAGTGTCAAGTTTAAGAAGATTAGCAGCTAAAACTCCAATTACGAGACTACATAAGAAGATTTGAATCAAAAGCCAGAGGCCATAGGCTAATGGTTAAAAGTCAAACATATGAAAGAAACCAACATTGG
>JBCCLV010000098.1:0-15075 GCA_039026695.1 Bacteroidota bacterium | reverse complement strand
CCGCTACAATAACGTTCTTTTTTTTACTTAGCAGACTGAGCACTACCATTGATTCTAAAGCTTTATATTATCGATTTCCGCCGTTTGTCAACAAGGAGAAGAGGCTCACCGGAGATGACCTGCAAGAATGCTATGTTAGGAAATATAATCCTATTTCAGAGTACGGTGGGTGGGGCTACAGGATCGGGATAAAAAACGGGAAAGCCTTAAATGTAGCTGGAAAAACAGGACTGCAATTGGTTTTCAAAGACGGTAAAAAACTCCTGATCGGGACGCAAAAAGAAGAAGAAATGCGACATGCGATTGAAAAATTGCAACAGAACTGGAGTGATAAAAATGGCTAAAAAAAAACCTTTTGCGCTTAGACTGAATGAGGAAACCATGAAGGCGCTGGAAAAGTGGGCAGCTGATGAGTTCCGTTCTACAAACGGCCAGATCGAGTGGATCATTCATGCGGCATTGATAGAACACGGTAGAATTAAGAAATAAGAAGTTCCTTAAATACTTGGAATCGGCTACCGATTCAAATAGCATGAGATCTTACAGGTCATATATTAAAATAAACCGGATTGCTATTGGTCCAGCTTTAAAGACTATTTTAGTTCTAATAGAATACTGAAATGGAATTGGAATCTGCACTTGATTATTTGGAAACAACTAAATCCTACTTGGATGCTAATCAAACAATCTGGTCTGAGGTACCCATTGTATCAACGTATAGAGATCATTTAGCCGAAGCTATCAGATCGATCAAAGAGTCATTGGAGGAACAAAATGAAAAAACCGATTTTTCCTCTAACACATTACAGCAGTTAAGAATCACCATCGCGGAAAAGATGGACATTATGGATGATATATTAGAAGCGTATGCAGATGATGTCAATGATAAACGTTTGTTGGATGAAGCCAAGAATTCTAAAACCGACTACCTAAGACTGACAAATGATGGTTTTGAGCGTAAAGTTGATACGATCTTGACTTTACTCAAAAAACATCAGATAGACTTAAAGCCGTACGGCTTCAGGGACGAAAACCTTCAGGACGTTCTCTCGGATTTTCAGGCTTATAAAGCGCTGAGAGCCAATCCAAGATCATTGCAAAAAGGAAATCTGAAAGACAATGCGCAGATTGGTCTTTTGGTCAAAGAAGGTTTAGCCGCATGTGAGAAATTAAGAAAAGTGATCGTGAGCTTTCGTACTTCCCATTCTTCATTTTTTAAAGGATTTATGGCAATAGAAGCCGATTCTTCTACAGTAAGTACCGAACCCAATTAAGCGGGATTTTATAATTCAAGCCATCCTGGTAGGGTAATTTCAAAATCACCTGTAATCATATCAGGCATATACTACAGATGAATTTATCTTTGGTTTGTGTCCGAGAAGAACGCTCAGCTATTTACCAAAGAAGACCTACGCGAAGCGTATGATGATAATTTTGAGGTACTGCGTAGGTACCTTTTTTACAAGACTGGAGACATAGGATTAGCAGAAGACTTAGTACAGGAGGTATTTATCAAGATCTGGACAAAGCGAGAAGAATTGAACAAGAAGACCCTTAAAAGCCTGCTCTACACCATAGCAAATAACCTGATGATCAATCATATGAATCATCTAAAGGTCGTCTCGCGCCATGAATGGGATGCAAAGGTGGGGCTTTCGGGCAACCAGCAAACACCGCAGTTTTTGCTTGAAGAGAAAGAGTTTGAAAAGCAATTCAATAATTGTGTAGCGGCTTTGCCTGAGGGAAGTAGGGAAGTATTTTTGATGAACCGGATCGATAAACTTAAGTATGGAGAAATAGCCGAATTGCTAGGGATTAGCGTAAAGGCAGTTGAAAAGCGCATGAGCAAAGCGCTGGCGGTTATAAGGGAAAAGCTTGGCGTAAAGGTTTAATGAGAGACTTTGATAAATACCGAGATGAACTGAACCATAAGGCAAGAGACGGTTTCTCTGATCCTATGGGTCAGTTCCTACAAGATGGGAAATCGGCTAAAGTTCCGGAGGGCCAGGGAAAAGAAGCCATCTGGGCCAAAATCTCCGAAAAATTAGATCAGGAGGAACCACCACAAACCAAAAGCATCAAGATTAATCCGTGGCTCTTGGGAGGACTTGCGGCTGCTGTTTTATTGCTTATCGTCTTTGTACTTGGATTGCAGGGAGAATCAACGCCTCAGACCATTCATATTGTAGCAGAAGCAGGAATTCAGGAGTCCCACGAATTACCAGATGGCTCCATGGTGAAAATGAATGCAGCCACCTCTATTCGCTACAGTGAAGACTGGGACAGAAAATTGACCCTTACAGGCGAAGCTTTTTTTGAGGTAGAAAAAGGTTCAGTTTTTACCGTTAACACAAAATTTGGATTTGTTGAAGTTCTAGGTACATCATTTAATGTATTTGCACGAGATGGATCACTTGAGGTTACTTGTAAGACAGGTAAGGTTCAGGTTTTAATTCCTGAGAGGTCTATCAGGCGGGAAATAGGGCCCGAAGAACAACTGTTAGCACGACCTGACACAATTTTCATTACATCATTTGATCAAGAGAAAATTGGAATATGGGCTTCAGGAGAATTCTACTTTGATAACAGGCCGATTATCGAGGTGATGCAGGAGGTGGAGCGGCAATACAAAACTTCCATTACTTTTAAAAGCGAAGAGACCATCCGCTTCACTGGATACTTTTTTAAGGAGGCGGAGCTTTCTAGTACACTGGAGCTAATCTGTCTACCGCTAGGCTTAGATTTTGAAGCAAATGCTGATGGATACGAGATAAGCCGACCAGAAGCGTCGATTCCTTTAGAGCAGTAAGTAAGGTGCGAGATGCCAGCTATTTTACCAACACTCCGCACGGTACGAATTTTCTTCTCAAATCGTATAAAGAAATCTGCTATAGCCCTGCTAGTGTTTTCGCTAGCAGCATTAAATGGAATGTACGCCCAGTCCGTAGCGCGTACTTTCAAAGGGGAATCGCTAGATAAGGCACTCAAAGAGCTAGTCAGGAAATATGATCTTAAAGTCTCCTACAGTCCTTCATTGCTAAAAGGGCATGTGCTTTCCGGTACGGTAGAAGCCGAAAGTCCCGAGGCATTTGTAAGAGCACTTTTTCAAAATCAACCTTTTCAAATCAAAGATCAGGGCAAACTACTACTTGTGGTTCCTGTGCAGAAAAAAAAGGTAAGCGGCCAAGTAGTAGATCGTAGCTCAGGTGCACCACTTGCATTTGCCTTGGTTCAAAGCGCTGAGAAAAGTACGGTAGCTGATCAAAACGGATTTTTCTCACTCCCCTCTCCTATGGATTCAGTGATGCTCAGCGTGAGCTACCTGGGTTATGAGAAGATTCGCTTAAACGTCCCTGCAGTGGATGAGCGCCTTCAAGTTACCTTAGAACAAAACCCTCAGATCCTCCAAGAAGTAATTCTAGATGTAACTAAACAAAACGAACTTTCCTATCCGGTCTCTGCTTTCACCCTCAATCCGAGGCAATTCAATTCCTTACCAGCACTAGGTGAGACTGATGTCTTCAAAACACTACAACTCTTGCCCGGTATTTCTGCTACAGATGAAAGTACTGCGGGCTTCAATGTGCGAGGCAGTGCTGCTGCCCAAAATCTAGTGCTCATGGATGGCTTTACGCTGTATCATCTCGACCATTTTTTCGGCATTTTTTCGACCTTAAACCCGAACGTCATCAACTCCATTGACATTTATAAGGGTGGCTTTGGGGCAGAATACGGTGGCCGTACATCTTCTGTAGTCGATGTTTCAAGCAGGCAAAGTACCGGCAGCAAGGTGCGCGGGGGCGGCGGTGTCAATTTTCTTTCAACCAATCTGTACATTGATTTACCTATCGGCAAAAGGATCAATCTGCTGGCCGGGATCAGAAATTCATTTACCAGCCTCATTGAAAGCGGACTTTATTCAGACTTTCTTTCCTCAAGCAGACAAAATTTCATTTCTGCTTTTGACGACCCGGAACTAACTGCATTGGAGCTAGCACCGTCTCTTAGATTTTATGACTTTAATGCTAAAGTAACTGCAAGGCCAACAGATAAAACCACCATTCGCGCAAGCATGTATGTGAGCGAAGATGAGTATAACGGCTCTTTTTCCGAAATCGATGAATTTGCAGAGTACTCCATAACCGATGCAGCTAAGTGGTCTAATGGTGGGCTAAACCTGAGTGTAGATCAAGAATTGAGGCAAAATCAACTACTAGGTTTTTCTTTAAGCGCATCGGAATACTCCATTTCTGAGTCGTTAAATAATAGCTTTACCAACAGCAGTATATTGGAGTTTTCCGGTGATACAATACCCACAAATACACTTATTCAGGGAAGTGAATTTCAAGTAAACAATCGAGTAAGTGATGTCAATCTTAAATTTGATTATACCAGATTCCTCGATCGAGATAGTGAGTTTAAAGCGGGAATGGAGGTAAATGGAGTCGAAACTACTTTCAATTCAAATCTACAATTCCAGGATTTTTTTAGTGATTCCACAGAAGTGAGTTTTGGGGATACCATCGCACAGGAAGGAACAAGCACCAGCTTTTTTTCAAGCTTTTCTACCAGAGTGGGAAAGTTTTACCCAACCTTAGGAATCAGAGGTAGCCACTACGACGGTACGGATAAATGGTATGCCGAACCCAGGTTCAATCTCTCCTATCGCCTTAGCAACAAAGTTCAATTGAAAGGAGCTTACTCTCTGCACAACCAGTTTTTAAATCAGTCCTCTTTGTCCTTTATCAATTCTGGAAGGTATTACTGGATACTAAGCAATAGCGATTTAATCCCCGTGATTAGGTCAAGACATGCAATACTTGGGGCTCATTATGCGTACCAAAAATGGCGACTGGAAGCTGAAGTTTATCGTCGCAGAACTTCTGGTCTTTTGGCAAATAGGTATCTCATATTACCTGCTGAGTTTTTCATTGCAACAGAAGAAAATTTCCGACTGGATGGGATCAATATTTCTCAAGGGCTAGAGCTTTTTCTGAAGTATAAAAGCACCAAATACAATGCCTGGGTGAGCTACACATTGGCATCCTCAAGAAATAAATACGAGTTTTTAAATGACAATAAACTATACCCCTCGGATGAAGATCAGCGCCATGAAATTAATTGGGTCAACGTACTGAAAGTAAAAAAGTGGGAGATCTCCAGCACGTTGATCTACGGTTCCGGTAGACCTTTTACCCCTGCGGTTGGCACAGAAGAAATAGCGAATACATTTGTCTATGAAGATCTTACGAAGGTGAATACCGATCGATTCAGCCCCTACCGCCGAGTAGACATTTCTGCGAAGTATACTTTTTCTTTAGCAAGAGGGAAAGGAGAAATTGGCGCCTCAATTTTTAACCTATTCAATTTCCGAAATATTAAATCCAGACGGTATGTTCGGCAATTTATATTCAGCGAACAGTTTGACAATACAGTTGAGGATCAAGTGAAAATTGTACCCTTAGACACTTACTTACTTGGCTTCACTCCCAACTTGTTTTTCAATGTCAACTTCTGAAAAATCAAAGGTGGTAGGGTAAATACCGCTAGCGCTGTATCACAATCAAACAATGAAAAAATATTTGATTATGAAAAAGCAATTCAAAATTATTCCTTCGGCACTGCTTGCTATAATATTGATTCCTCTGACATGGTCTTGTGATGATCAAGGAGAATCTCCTGTACCAAACGATCTGAATATGGATATACGAAGCAGCTTTATTACAAGCTCCAATGCGGCGGTAAGCCAGTTAAGAAGCCTCGGTTTCAGTGGACCTATGGGCGCATTTTACGGTCGTGTCTACGATCCTAATTCACGTACTACCATCACACCTAGCAGCATGATAGCCGCCAGGACCTCTGCTGATAGTACGGATGTCAACTACTGTTTTACGGAAACCTGGCAAGATGATGGAAATGGAAACTACCGCTACGTGATTGATTTTGGAAATGGCTGTAACTTTTACGGTTACTATATGGTGGGTAAAATGGAAGAAATTGGCTCCTACACCGATTCTACTTATGCATCATCAACGACGTACACACAATTTGGCGGATCTGACGAAGAAGGCCAGGCCGAGTGGTGGATTGACGGAACCACTTCCTATGACGGTCTGTGGGTAGAGCATACCAACTACGGTGGCGATTCGCTTGAGTACGACTCAGCAGAATATGAAGACTATGTATACTATCCGATAGCAGCATATGAATACACTGCCGATCTCACGCAAACCTACATTGAGTTCATAGGAGCACCTGAAGATTCAGTCACTACGGGAGAGGATATCTATATCATAGATTATGAAGCATCCGGTAGTGAAGAAATGGACTTTGAAGGCTATACCGTTCTGAAGAGAACTTCAAATGTATCGGCAAATACGGGCGAAGCGTACACTTCAGAAGTAGAGACTCCCTTGTTTATGGACTACAGTTGCTACGAAGATGACGTTTGGATATTTGTATCTGGTTTAGAATCCGGAACTTACAGCTACAAGAGTTTTACAGGTACCTGGAGCATTAATTATGGCGATGGGAGCTGTGACAACCTAGTGACTGTCACAGAAAATGGTGAAAGTGAAGAAATAGATCTTGGCGAAGAGTGGGATGAATGGGAAGAAAGCTGTGATGAAGGCCACGATAAGGACTAAGATCCCAAACTAAACACACCTAGTTGTAAAATATACCTGAGACAGCCTTCGTGGCTGTCTTTTTTGTATGTCCGGCACGATAAATGTAAGTAAACGATAAATTGATGCGATTGATCGCAAAAAGTAGGCATTCGTTAATAGTGATTATATACATTCGCAAAAAATATGTTAATCAAGCATAGAATTTTCACTTTTTCTTTTAAACCTTTAGATAATCTTCAGTGTCTTATGGGAGTTATGAAATGGAAAATAGCTATAAAGCTTGTTTATATCGCCACCCTATTTGCCATTGCAGCCTACAACTGGGAACCCAAAGAATCTAAGTTGATAGATTCTGATCCCACGATAGAAGAGTCCGTCCTGCGCCACGCATAAGCCTGTTTACTTCTTAGTAGCAGGTTTTAAAATTGCTTTCTTCTCGCTGAGAATCCAAGTTATATTTGCATTCTCAAACCCATTCACTAAACCAAATATCCTATGAGATTCAGACCAGGTGTACTCACCGGTAAAGAGGTGACGGATCTATTTCGCCATGCGAACGAAAACGATTATGCGCTTCCTGCTGTAAATGCCACAAGTTCCAGCACAGTAAACGCGGTAATAGAGACCGCTAAAGAAGTGAATTCGCCTGTGATGATACAATTTTCAAACGGTGGTGCAGCTTTCAATGCCGGCAAAGGGCTATCCAATGAAGGGCAGAAAGCAGCAATTGCTGGCGCCATTTCTGGAGCTCACCATGTTCATGCAATGGCTGAAGCGTACGGGGTGACTGTGATACTACATACAGATCATGCAGCAAAAAAGCTTCTTCCGTGGATCGATGGGCTTCTTGATGCGAATGAGCAGCACTTCCAAAAGACCGGTAGGTCGCTTTATTCTTCTCACATGCTAGACCTTTCCGAGGAATCACTCGAAGAGAATGTGGAAATATGTGTTGAGTATTTCAAGCGGATGTCCAAAATGGAAATGACTTTGGAAATTGAGCTTGGAGTAACGGGCGGAGAGGAAGATGGCGTAGATAATACGGACGTAGATAATTCTTTACTTTACACGCAACCGGAAGAGGTGGCCTATTTCTACGAAAGCTTAAAAAAAGTGAGTGATAACTTCACTATTGCAGCTGCCTTTGGTAATGTACATGGGGTCTACAAGTCAGGAAATGTAAAGCTTACTCCAAAAATCCTCAAGAATTCCCAGGATCATATTCAGGAAAAACACGGTACTGGTCACAATCCAGTAAACTTCGTTTTTCATGGCGGCTCAGGTTCTTCAAGAGAGGAGATCAGGGAAGCCATAGAATACGGAGCGATCAAGATGAATATTGATACCGACCTTCAGTGGGCGTATTGGGACGGTATTAGACAATATTATCAGGCGAATGAAGGATATCTACAAAGCCAGATTGGAAACCCTGACGGTCCTGACCAGCCTAATAAGAAAAAATATGACCCTCGCATCTGGGTAAGAGAAGCGGAAAAGTCCCTTATCAAAAGATTGGGTCAGGCATTTGAAGATTTAAATTGTACCAATCGTCAGGCATAAGTAGATCGTATGCAGCAGGCCGGATCAATCCCAGCAAAGCAAGTTTGTGATCAACCAAACACTCGCCTGTGAGTTTCCAATATAATTGCGGAAGTAGTACCCTGTTTCATTTACAAGTGTTGATGAATTCAATATTCTCTAATTCTGTGTTTTCGGTACAATAATTAAAAAACTTACATGAAAAATATTGCTGTAATCGGTGGTGGTACCATGGGAAATGGTATCGCACACGTATTTGCCCAGTACGGTTATCGAGTATCACTGATTGACGTTTCGGAAAGCGCGCTTGATAAAGCAATTGCAACCATCTCAAAAAACCTGGACCGTCAGGTACAAAAAGAGAAAATTAGCGAAGCGCAAAAAACAGCTGCTCTCGAGAATCTCACCACCCATTCCTCTATAGAAATAGGTGTAAAAGAGGCTGAATTGGTAGTGGAAGCGGCCACAGAGAATACAAAGATCAAAGAAAAGATCTTTCAAGAAATTGATGATTTTACTCCCCCTTCCGCAATTCTTGCCACAAATACTTCATCAATATCCATTACAAAAATTGCGGCTGTGACAAAGCGGCCTGATAAGGTTATTGGGATGCACTTCATGAATCCGGTACCGGTAATGAAGCTGATTGAAGTAATATGCGGTTACGCTACCTCTTTGGAAACAACCAGCACGATCATGGATCTCAGCCGGAGCCTGCAGAAAGTTCCAGTGCAGGTACAGGACTATCCTGGGTTTATCGCTAACCGCATTTTAATGCCCATGATCAATGAAGCCATCAGTGCTTTGCATGAAGGTGTAGCTGGGGTTGAGGAGATTGATACAGTAATGAAACTGGGTATGGCACACCCTATGGGTCCCTTACAACTTGCTGACTTCATCGGGTTGGATGTTTGCCTTTCTATTCTACAAGTAATGTTCGAAGGATTTGGTAATCCAAAATACGCGCCCTGTCCCCTGCTGGTCAATATGGTCACTGCAGGATACCTTGGGGCCAAAACAGGCGAAGGTTTTTATAAGTACACCCCTGGATCGAAAGAACTTGCAGTCAGTACAATGTTCGGTAGATAGATCAACTTATTATTGTAAACAAACAATCAAAGAAAAGGCCATGAAAAAGCTCATCATCATCGGTACCGCCATTAGTTTTAATCTTTTTACTTCCTGCTCAAACACAGCAAAAAACGAGAATCAATCAAGCGAAATGAACAAAATAGATGCGCCAAAGGCTAAGAAAGTAGATTCAGTCTTGCGAGAACACGGTCAATCTAGGGTGGATCCTTATTTCTGGATGCGCTTGACCGATGAACAAAAAAACGCTGAGGAACCTGATTCGCAGACGCAGGACGTACTTGACTATCTCAATGTTGAAAACGAGTACACCAAAAAAGTACTTTCCCACACTGAGGCTTTGCAGTCAAAGCTATACGAGGAGATCGTAGGCAGAATCAAAAAAACAGATGAGTCTGTGCCAAACTTCTCCAATGGGTATTGGTACTACACTCGCTATGAAGATGGCGGAGAATACCCCATTTACTGCAGAAAAAAAGGATCTCTTGATGCCGAGGAGCAAGTAATGCTGGACGTAAATGAGCTTGCTAAAGGTTATGATTACTACGCTGCAAGGCCTGCCGGCATTACAATAGACAACAAAATCATGGCTTATGCAGAAGATACAGTAAGCAGAAGGATTTACACCATTCGATTCAAGAACCTTGAAACAGGAGAACTTTTAGAAGATGTGATCGAGAATACATATGGCGGGGGTGCCTGGGCCAACGACAATCAGACCTACTTTTACGGAACCAAGCATCCTGTTACGCTGCTCCCTGAGAAGATCTACAAACACAAACTTGGGGAAGACGCTTCCTCAGATCCCTTGATCTACCAGGAGCAGGACGATACCTTTTACACCTACGTTTATAAAACGAAATCAGATAAATACATCGTGATTGTTAATTCTAGCACACTGGTGAGTGATTATCGTGTTTTGAAGGCGGATCATCCTGATGGAGCGTTCAAGCAATTCATCCCACGTGACAAAAATGCGCACGAGTACAGTATTTCGCATTTTGAAGATCGATTTTACATAATGACCAATCGGGATGCACCCAATTTCAAATTGATGGAAGTATCTGAAGTCGATACAGATGAAAACAAGTGGAAGGAGGTCATTCCCCATAGAGAAGATGTGCTGCTTGAAGGTTTGGAGTTATTTAGCGACTATATGGTAATTGATGAAAGAAAAAATGGATTGACTCAACTGAGAATCATCAATCAAACTACGGGAGATGAGCATTACCTGGATTTTGGAGAGCCAGCGTATAATGCTTATATCTCTACAAATGCAGAATTCAACACAAATATTTTGCGCTTTGGCTACACTTCAATGACGACCCCCAACTCCACTTTTGACTACAATATGGAGTCTCGGGGGAAGACGCTGATGAAGCAACAAGAAGTGGTAGGTGGACACGATCCGTCTGAATATATTACCGAGCGACTGTGGGCTAAAGTAAGAGATGGTGTAGAGGTGCCGATCTCCATCGTTTACAAGAAAGGATTTGAAAAGGATGGGAAAAGCCCTTTGCTACAGTACGCCTATGGCTCTTACGGCTCTACTATTGATGCAAGTTTCAGTTCTGTGCGATTAAGCCTCCTCGATCGTGGATTTGCGTATGCGATCTGCCACATACGTGGAGGTCAGCTGATGGGAAGACAGTGGTACGAGTATGGAAAAATGTTCAAAAAGATGAATACTTTCAACGACTTTATTGACTGCTCCAAATTTTTGATTGAGGAAAAATACACTTCCGAAGAGCACCTATATGCGCTAGGCGGAAGTGCGGGAGGATTGCTGATGGGCGCGGTGGTAAATATGGCTCCTGAGCTTTACAATGGGGTGATCGCAGCAGTTCCGTTTGTGGATGTAGTTTCCACGATGCTGGACGAGTCTATCCCATTGACAACCGGAGAGTTTGATGAATGGGGCAATCCGAAAAATTTGGAGTCATACGAATACATGCTTTCGTATTCCCCGTACGACAATGTGGGCAAACAAGCTTATCCAAATATGCTGGTTACCACTGGTCTTTTTGATTCTCAAGTGCAATATTGGGAACCTGCAAAATGGGTAGCCAAGCTGCGGGATCTTAAAACAGATAACAACGTCTTGTTGCTCGATACCGACATGGAATCCGGGCACGGTGGCGCCTCTGGCCGATTCAAGCAATATAAAACCACGGCGCTAGAGTACGCATTTTTGTTTGATCTAGAGGGAATCGAGGAGTAGGTTCTCCAAGAGTAGCTAGCAATTTATTCATGTCTCAATGCCTGCACAGGATTCATCCTGGCCGTTTTGAGGGCTTGAAAACTAACCGCAGATAGTGCCGTGATAGATATGATTAGTGCCGTGAAAATAAATATCATGGGATCAATGCTGGTGCGGTAAGCAAAATCATCTAGCCACCTATTGCCGAAAAATAGAACGACAGGAATTGTGACCAATATTCCTAAAAGGATGAGATAGGCAAACTCTTTAGAAAGTGTAGTTAAAATACTGCTCACGCTCGCTCCCAGGGTTTTTCGAATGCCAATCTCTTTGGTTCTTGTGAGCGCAATGAAAGAAATGAGACCCATCAGCCCAATTACCATGATCGAAATGGTAATGAAAGAAAATAGTGAAAGCAGTTGAGCAAGCAGGTTCTCTTGTTTATACTGTCTTTCAAAATCTTGATCCAAGAAAAACCAGTCTAGTGGGTACGAGCTAGGACAATTCCCAAAGAATCCCACTCTGGATTACCAGTCGTAATGCGTCAAATAGTCACTAAAGACAGCCTGAAATAGAATGAATAAGGTTATATCGGCACCAAAATGATCAGACTAGAGAGATAGCTTACTCACTGCTGCGTCATCGACAAACCAGAAAAGTTGACCATTCAATGGATCAATGTAAGCTGCAGGAAATTGCTCCCAGCCAAGTTGCTTTTCATAGATTTCAGCTATCCGTTCTTTCTTAGCTGCCCCAGTCACCAGAAAAACTACCTCCCTTGCAGCGTTTAGTACTTTACCCGTTAAGGTTACTCGCTGCTGTCCCGATGTGGGATGTTCTGCTACGGCACATAATCTATCCTCGGTAAGAAGTTCCATTTGATGTGGGAAAATAGAGGCGGTATGTCCATCGTCACCCATTCCCAGGATAATCATATCAAAAACGGGAATCTCAGATGTCTTGGGTACATTTCGAAGGATTTCTTTGCCATATCGAACAGCTTCACCATCTGGATCCTCCTCTCCTTTTATGCGATGGATGTTTTCCCTGGGGATTGCCACTTTAGTAAGTAGCAAATCATTCGTCATCTTGAAATTACTGTCCGCATGCTCAGGAGGCACACACCGCTCATCTCCCCAATAGAAGTGCATGAAGGGCCATTTTGGGTGTTCTTTGTAATGATCAGCGAGATAATTAAAAAGCAGTTTCGGAGTAGAACCGCCGGAAAGCGAGCAGTGATAGTCACTCTCAGCCTCGTCCAATTTCGTCATTAAATGATCACCAAACGACTTAGCCGTAGCTTCCGGACTTAGAAAAACTTTGATTTGTTCTTTTTTCATAACTCGCAATAAACGCCATCATCCGCTAGGTTCCTACATGGATACCTCCACTCCATATTTTCCCCTTCAATAAGACCATCTACGCCCTCAGGACCCCAAGTCCCGGCTGGATATCCAAAAATGGGTATGTCTGGATTATCCTGCCAGATCTTCAAAATTGGGTCGATGAATCTCCAGGCTGCCTCAACACTGTCACCCCTGGCGAAAAGCGTTGCATCTCCTTGCATGGCATCCAGGAGTAGTCGCTCGTAAGCATCCGGAACATAGGCATCAGTTAAGTCTGCGTAGAGGAAATCCATGTTTACATTGTTCACCTGGAAACCTGCACCGGGAACTTTAATGCCAAATTTGATAAGTATGCCTTCATCAGGTTGTATTCGGATTACCAGCATATTTTGGGAATTTACATCATCAATGTCCTTAAAGAGTCGATGGTGATTCGGCTTAAAGTGGATTACTACCTCCGAGACACGAGTAGGTAGCTTTTTACCAGAACGGATGTAAAATGGCACGCCTGCCCACCTCCAATTGTCAATAAAGAACTTGAGCGCTACGAAGGTTTCAGTCTTAGAATTGGGATCTACTCCATCCTCTTCGCGGTACCCTTTCACTGTCTCACCTTTTATGATGCTCTCTACATACTGCCCACGAATCACATTGCGCTGCACATCTTCCTTGGTCATAGGTCGTATAGATTGGAAAACCCGAAGTTTCTCATTTCGGATACTATCAGCCTCAGCATTTACAGGAGGCTCCATGGCCACCAGTGCTATAAGTTGCAGCAAATGATTTTGCACCATGTCTCGCATGGCACCAGACCCATCGTAGTATCCCCCTCGCTTTTCCACTCCTACAGCTTCTGAAGAAGTGATTTCCACCCGATGCACATAGTTTCGGTTCCATAAAGGCTCGAAAATGCTGTTGGAAAATCGGGTTACCAATAAGTTCTGAACAGTCTCCTTACCCAAGTAGTGGTCGATTCTGAATATCTGATTTTCCTGATAATCTTCTAAAAGTTCCCTGTTGAGTGATTGTGCAGAAGCCAAATCATACCCAAACGGCTTCTCAATGATCAAGCGTTTCCATCCATCTTCTTCATTATTAAGCCCTACCGTAGCTAGGTGTTTCGGGATCACTGCATAAAGGCTGGGGGGGACAGATAAATAAAATGTAATGTTCTTTTCGATTCCTGTCTCCTCGCTTACTGCTTCAATTCGGCTTGAAAGCTTTTCATAATCTGAGGCCTCCGAGGTATCTATTGATTCATAATGCATCAGACTGGCAAAATCATCCAAAGACTCATCAGATTTGAGATGTGAGCTGCTCAATACCACTTTATCACGAAATTCCTCATCGCTAAATGAAGATCTTCCTACACCGAGAATCGCATACTTTTCGGGAAGAAGTTTTTTACGGTAAAGATTGTAAATGGCTGGGATGAGCTTACGTGCGGTTAAGTCGCCAGATGCTCCGAAAATGACAATAATTTGATTGTCTTTTGATTTCATATTCTATTATTCTTTGGCTGTATCAAAGCAACCTGGAGCATAAACTTTTCTTCATGCAGCTAAGGTATTTATTGAGTCGGCCGTTTCGAGCTGTATTTTAGAAGGAAGCGGTAAAATTAAGTTTGCTATTAGTACGAAATGCAACAGGTGGATACAAATCGTACTATTTTCGTAAAAAAATCTGGAGATCGTAAATAATATTATATGTCAAAGCAGTTTGATTTTGGTTTGGTAGGCCTTGGGGTTATGGGACGAAACTTCATTCTTAATGTTGTGGATAATGGCTTCTCGGCCATGGGACTGGATACCGATCAGGATAAAGTATCTGCGCTGAAATCTGAAGGCGGAACCAAAGAAGTGGACGGCACTGTAGATGCTAAAAATTTTGTGGAATCCTTAGCCACTCCGAGAAAAATCATGCTGCTTGTACCGGCGGGAAAAGCCGTGGATTCCGTAATTGAGACTTTGTTGCCACACCTAGATCCACAAGACATTATCATTGACGGTGGCAATTCTTTCTTTGAGGACACAGAGCGCAGAATCGACTACCTAAAGGAAAAAAAGATTGATTTTTTCGGTTCGGGGGTATCAGGAGGAGCTAAAGGCGCAAGATTTGGACCCAGTATCATGCCGGGCGGCAATGAAGGAGCTTATGAGCATGTGCGCCCGATCTTTGAAGCTGCATCTGCAAAAGTAAACGGTGAGCCTTGTGTCGCATATTTAGGTCGCGGCTCGGCAGGGAACTATGTGAAAATGGTACACAATGGCAT